>JAZKFP010000264.1:0-11276 GCA_040386355.1 Pseudomonadota bacterium
CGAGAACCGCCGGTTCCAGTTCGTGCAGGCTTTTCATTAGCGATGTTCACTTTTAAAGGCCGACCACCAACGTCTTTGCCATTTAATTCAAGCGCTTTTTCTGCTGCGCTTTGTGAAACAAACGTAATAAATGCGAAACCTTTAGGACGACCAGTTTCACGGTCCATAATTAAAGCTAGGTCTTCTATTTCTCCATAAGGAGTAAAAAGTTGACGTAATTGTGATTCATCAAAACTATAGGGGAAGTTACCTACATATACTTTATTTTGTTGCATTACGACTCCAGAAAAAATTAAATCAAACAAAGCAACGAAACCCACCCCAGCTGGAGTGGATTTTAAACCCTCTAGATTTACGGATTACGCAAAAGGAGGTGGGATTCGTTTTAACCGTCATCTCTGACGGTTAGTTTAAAGCAAACAAAGAATGGCAATTACTGCGGAGTAACATTCTCAGCTTGAGGACCTTTTTGGCCTTGAACAACAGACATGGTTACTTGCTGTCCTTCGTACAGGGTCTTACGACCGGTACCGTTAATAGCGCTATGATGAACGAAAACGTCTTTGCCGCCTTCTTGTTCAATGAAGCCGAAGCCTTTTTCTTCATTGAACCATTTCACCGTACCTTTAACTAATTTCTTTTCCTCAGACATGTTCTTCTCTTCTTTTCGAAATAATGATGCCGATGTAAACCGACTGTACTGTTCCAGTTCTGTTGAACTAGCAACGATTAACTTGGTTAATCAATATTAAATCTTAAAATATTTGACTAAACCGCACCGATCTTAATTGACTCCCATCTGACTGTCTAGAAGTTTGCAAAAAATCTTTTACTAATTTGAGATATTTTTTGATTTTAATTTTCTTCGAGTACTGGCTGATAAATTAAACCGCCCTGATTACGAAACTCTTGTGCTTTTTCTTGCATGCCACTTTGACTGGCTTCTTCGACATTAAGACTTTGATTTAAGGCGTATTCGCGCACTTCTTGCGTAATTTTCATCGAACAAAACTTAGGTCCACACATTGAACAAAAATGCGCAACCTTGTGTGCGTCTTTTGGCAGAGTTTCATCATGAAAAGCTCGAGCAGTATCTGGATCTAATCCTAAATTGAATTGATCTTCCCAACGAAATTCAAATCGTGCTTTTGAAAGTGCGTCGTCTCGAGCCTGTGCGCCTACATGTCCTTTAGCAAGATCCGCTGCGTGCGCTGCAATTTTGTATGCAATTAAACCTTGTTTCACATCTTCTTTGTTAGGTAAACCTAAATGCTCTTTAGGTGTTACGTAACACAACATAGCGGTGCCATACCAACCAATCATTGCTGCACCAATTGCAGAAGTAATGTGATCGTACCCAGGCGCAATATCCGTGGTTAAAGGCCCTAGTGTATAAAATGGAGCTTCATGACAATGCTCTAATTGCATTTCCATGTTTTCTTTAATGAGATGCATTGGTACGTGACCCGGACCTTCAATCATTACTTGGACATCATGCTTCCATGCAACTTTGGTTAACTCACCTAATGTTTTTAGTTCAGCAAATTGCGCTTCATCATTTGCATCAGCAATCGATCCAGGACGCAATCCATCACCAAGCGAAAAGGTCACATCATACGCTGCCATAATTTCGCAAATTTCTTCGAAACGAGTGTATAAAAAACTCTCGGTATGATGTGCTAAACACCACTTTGCCATAATCGAACCACCGCGTGACACAATTCCAGTGAGGCGCTTTGCAGTCATTGGAATGAAGGGTAAACGCACGCCTGCATGGATTGTGAAATAATCGACACCTTGTTCTGCTTGTTCAATTAATGTATCGCGGAAAATATTCCAGGTTAAATCCTCCGCAACGCCGCCAACTTTTTCGAGTGCTTGGTAAATAGGAACGGTACCGATTGGTACAGGTGAATTTCGGATAATCCATTCACGTGTTTCGTGAATATTTTGTCCAGTCGACAAATCCATCACATTGTCTGCACCCCAGCGAATTGCCCAGGTCATCTTTTCTACTTCTTCAGAAATGGAAGAAGTAACAGCTGAGTTGCCAATATTTGCGTTTACTTTCACTAAAAATCGTCGGCCAATAATTTGTGGCTCTAATTCTGTGTGATTAATATTTGCTGGCACCACAGCTCGACCGCGTGAAATTTCATCACGCACTAATTCTGGCGTAATTTTTTGCGGCATCGACAAACCAAACGATTGGCCTGGATGTTGAGTGCGTAATGAATTTTGCGCCCATTTTTCTAATTGTTGATTTTCACGAATTGCGATGTATTCCATTTCTTCCGTAATAATTCCACGACGTGCATACGCGAGCTGCGTTATACCTTGTCCAGCTTTAGCTCGACACGGCATTTGAATTTGCGCAAAACGTAAAGCTTCTGATCGCGGATCTCGAATACGCTTCTGTGCATAATCTGACGTAAAGCGATTCAATTTCTCCGTGTCATCGCGTCGTTGCAACCAACTCTCTCGTAAACGCGGCAAACCTTGGCGAATATCAATTTCGACATTTGGATCCGTATATGGGCCAGAAGTGTCATACAAAATAACAGAAGATTCTTGTTCACCAGGCAATGCCGTAACAGACACTTCTCGCATTGGTACTTGAATATCATGCGTTGAACCTGAGACATAAATTTTTTGCGAACGCGGAAAAGGTTTTCGGGCTTCAGGATCAACTTGAGCTTGGTCGCGTAAAAATGCTTCAGTAGTAGACATGATGTCCCTCTGTTTAGACTTAATTATTAAAAGTAAACTGTATTGAAAATATACTCGCAGCGTATGTATAGTCAGCTGTAATCTTGCGAGGCAGTTTATATGTTTTTAAACATATCGGTGAAGTTAATAATGAGAATTTTAAAAACCTTACTCAAATAAAAAAGAGTTGAGTCACATAAAGACACAACTCTTTAATTTTCACACTTCAAAGTCGACATGACCAAAATTTAAAGAATATTTTAAAATTATTATTTATTCACTTTAGGTGAAACATCATCAGTCAAACCAATGGGTCGCACTGCTGGCGCTTGAAAGGATTGTGGTTGATCGTTTCCAACACCCACTGTAAACACAAGGCTATCTGCATCTTGCGATTGTCTTACCGTAAATGAGTCTGGCAAACCGGTCGCAAAAGTAGTTTCTACAGGTTGCGCATTTTTAGTAATTGCTTTTGCAGATTCAATATTTCTTACATGCAATTTCCCTTTAAAGCTTGAGCCTGTGAAACTCGCACAACTACCGGTATTTGTGCTTGATCCTGTGCTTGGCATGTACGTTTGAAAGATAAGGTTATTGTTCAAAGTTAACGAATCCGTTAACACTTTTTCACCAGCAGCTAAATCAATGTACCAACCCTCACTGCTTTTAGAAGCTTCATTTTTAGTTGAATTACTTAAATCTTTTTGGAAAACAGTGGTGTAGAAATTTGGCTTACTCAGCGGGTTTTTATCAAATACTACATAAAATCTATCCTGTATTTTATCTGCATTTGGTTCATTTATATCACCTGAACCAACTGCTAACGCTAAGCTTTTTGGAATGCCACTATTATTTGTGAGCACTATTAAATCAAGGTTATTGTAAAAGCGTCTTGAATCAGATGGACCCAACTGAGCGGTTCTACCACAGGTAATATCTGGTAAATTTCCATTAACAGCACGGCTTATATCACAGCGAAAAATTTGACCACTCGTATCAAGAGCAAAAAATGCATCCATTAAACCATCAAAGTTATAATCCAACGTTTTAATTTCAGAAACTATGCTGCGATCCATTTGTGCGACATTAGTGTTTGCATCCGATTTTGATGCGTGCCATTGTTGCTTACCCGTTAATGCGTCCACCATATAAATTGCACCTACTTCAGATACAGATCGATCACCATTTCCAAACAATACCACTTCTCGACTGTCCGCTTTATTTCCGAAGGGAATTGTCACTTGAATCGGTTTTGACCAGGCGTTTCCTAACCTTCCAAAACCGTTTGTTTTAGAGTCAATTTTCCAAATTTGATTTGGTTTTTTCACATTAGTAACATTTAACCCATACACATATGGCCCGCCGCGACCAGCTGATGCATAAAGATATAATTTTTCTTGCACTCCATCTTTTTTATCAACATTGCCATTGGCAGATTGAAATAAATCTTGATCGTTATTTAAATCGTCATGCCACAGAGTAATGCCTCCGTCTAAGCCATATAATTTATCTGCTGAACCATTTAATTCTTTGCCAATATTAGGAAGAAACTCGTATGGAATAAATGCCATTTGTTCTGCGCCATTAGCAGCATTAAACGCATGTAGAAATCCAGAATTGGTCGGTAAAAATAATGTTGCATTGGAAGTGCCATTAACATTTCGAAAGTAATTAAAGAAAACTGGTTTGACATGAACAGAATCACTAAAGATAGAACGAGCTTTTGCAACAGCATCATTGAGCTGTGAGCTGTCTACTTGAAAATCATTAGCTTTGAGTGAGTTTTGATTTACACCCACCATCGTATTATTAATTACCGTGTGGCGATTGGCGTTAACAGGATTTAATTGGGACGCAGCACCACCACTTAAAACAGTTCCATCGGTTTGATTTGTTGTGTTCCACAAATCAATGCTCTTATCATTAAATACACCATTTTGAAAAACTGGAACTTTGTTTTTATCAACAATTATTCCATTCGCAAATTGATACTTTTTAACATTTCCAACCCACTCACCTTTGTCCGCACCAAAGAACGATAAATATATATAATCACTCTGTTGTAAAGGATTAGCAGCGCTTGGAGGAAGCAACGTTTTATAGCCTGAGACATTTTTAGTTTCAGAAATTTTTGTATAAACATTTTTAATTGCATCTAACACATCTGCAAAATTATCAGCGTTGACAAATACACCGCCACCGACTTTTGCGGATTGAGATAGAAGCAGGTCTTGCCCCGCAGGTAAAGCCGTAGTAACAATATGCGTGTGAATATTTTGTTTGCCAGACAAATTTGAAAGGTCGTTTTCGTATAAGAATTTCGCAAGGTCATCCATTAAGGAATGCTTTGGCAAGGTATCTTGTTCATTGTTTTGAATCGTTGCTCCTTCGCCTGGAATAGGATCATAATCTGCATCAGAAAGTAGAGGAGTTTGCGGAAAATTTGCACCTGTTAATTTTACAATTTCATTATTTGCATTCCAATCCCATGTAGGATTCCCATCTGTATAAAATATAATGTGGTTTTCGCCGCAGGCATTTTTATTCCAAGGAGACTGATAACTGTCAGCAAGATCGTTATTTTGATAAGCTGTTATATCAATCCATGATTTATTAATGTCACTGTAATGCCTTAATCCGTCGTAATAATCATCTGTTCCCTTTGGACTTTTGTCCCACATAGATTTATTCCAGATCGATTTATTACCTGTAAAGTAATAATATGCTTCTAGTAAACTTTCTGAGAGCGGAGTAGTACCTCTATAAGAACTGATATTATTTTTCGTTTCGCGGATTAAATGACCATGATCAAGTTTTCCAGGAACATCTCTACCTTTAGAAAAAAAACTTTTTACTAAAGCATCTGCCGAACTAATAGTTGAAGTGTCTTGAAATGCTTCCAACACAAAGCTTCCATTATCATTTGGGTACTTATCTGAATAACTATTTACTCGAACATTTGATTTTTTTTCAACATACCATGCATCAAATTCATTATGATTAATGGCAGTAGTCATGATACTTAAATTAACTCCACCTCTCTCAGAGGTGAGATAAATCATCTCTCTAACAATATCGTTGAGAATATTTATTTTAGGAAGATACTGAACCCATTGCGTTTTTTCTCCTATAACACCATACCCCTCACTTCCACTATCAAAACCTGACCAATTTATTTTTTCTATTTGTTGTTTGGTTTGCCGATGAGATGGTAATGAATTATCTTTTTTAATGTACTTAAATGGCTTTAGATAATCATTAATAATAGGATTATAATAATCTGGCGTGTAAGACCACTCATTTTCATATGTTGATTTTACATTTTTCATGTTAATTGCTTCTAAAACTGAATTTGAACCATCTAGAATAAATATTACGTTAGGCTTTCCACCGTTACCGCCTTCTAAAATTTCAAGATCATCGGCCTTGACAGTATTAATAAAAATTGATTGACTAAGTATGAATAAAACGGTCGTTGATTTGAAATATAAAGTTTTCATAACACAAGACCTTTTAAAGTTAATCGATTTAATTAATTTTCTGTCCATTCATTACGTGTATTTGCAGTAATTACTAAATTATTTTTTCCACTATTAACTCCATTTGGATTAGCTTTGATTTGTGCACATACATTACGATTATTTTCACCAGGGCAATTTTGTAATTCCGCTCTATACAATTTATCGGGCTCAGAAAAAATAATATTTGTTGTATAACCTATCTGAGTAAAATCATTAGGAAATATTTTGTTTTCTAAATAATATTTTTGAAGGTCACCTAATAAGCCTTCAACAAAACTTCTACCGGTTGCTTGTTGTGCTCTAATAATATAATTGTGATATGAGCTATAACCAAACGAACCTAAAATTCCAATAATGGCTATTACTACCATTATTTCAATCAATGAAAATCCATTTTTCCTATGTAATATTAAAAACTGTTTCATAATTCTTTTATATCACCTTCGATGCTGGATAACTCCCAACTTGGATCACCCTGTGTTATAGGCCTAGCAATCAAACGTATACAATCCGAAAGAGCAACTAAAACACCAACGCATACTTGTGCTTCAATTAAAAACTTTCCAGAATGAGATTGAATTTTTCCATTTTCAGTTTCATATTTTAATTTAGATAAGTCAGTAATAAAGGTTTTATTAATAGCTCGATATTGTTCTTGCCCGTCAAGCACACTTAATAACATTGCTTTTGCTTCATCTTGACGCTTATTTTTTACATATTGAGAAAAATTGGGATAAGCTATGCCACCAATTATGCTAAGTATTACTAAAACAATCATTAATTCAACAAAGCTAAATCCAATACTCTTATTTCTAAGTATTATTCCAATTTTTCTCATAAAAATTATTGTCCTGCCAAATTTGATCGAACATAAATATTATTAATTAAGAAACTACTTTGGAAAACTTGCCTTAATTGAGCATCATTTACATTCATATTTTGCGAATCAAACAATTTAAAATTACGAGCTCTAGGAGTAACAGTGTTTTCAATATCGCTTTTCACTAAAAAGCTTACTGAAACACCCATTACTACATCTTCACTATTTTGTTGAGTGCTTGCTGGATCTGAAACCGATGTAGCGTCATTCAATAAATATTGTATTTGCATTTTTTCAATGCCACTTTGAATCGGAAAATCTCTTACATGCCATGTTTTTTTTGTCATTGAATAACTTGAGCATGTTAATTCAAATTCACTTTCATCGACTTTAAAAACGTTTACTATTTTTTCACCTGGATCAATTTTAACTCCATTACAACTACGTTGATTTAATGGAACAAGCTGTAAGGCAAGTACATCGGATTTATTGTTATAGTTACGTGAGCAAAAATTATCAGCGCCATACCCACATTCAGCCGGATTAAACATTATTGTGTTGCGCACTATCTCTTCTGTAATATCTGAAAAACCAGCGTCACGAATATATGACCCAATTAATGTCAAAGCAGTAGATCCGTTGTCATTTAATATTTGATGACTTTTTGAAACTCGGCTAAAATCTGCACTTTTCAAATACATATTCATGGCAATTGCAGACAACATACTTCCCAGTAAAAGCGCAATCATGCACTCAATCAAAGTAAAACCTCGTTTACTTAATTGATTTTTAGATGTACCTGTAGAATACAGCGCACAAACCATATTTTTACCTTTCCATAGGCGCATCAATAATCATATATTGGTGCGATCTAGCACGTGTAGCTGGCTCTTCAACTTGTGCCGCAATTTGAAAAATTGCACATTTATAGTTGGAGCTGTACCCAGTACAATTTTGTCTCGTATCACGTTGACTAACCGATGATTGTAATTTCATAATTTTTGTATCAAAAAATTCAGAGTGTGTTGTATCCTGCTTACCCTCTAGCATCGCTTTACCCAACACATCGGTATCTGTCTGATATTTTTTATACTGCGTAAATAATTCTGAATTGGTATTTTGGTAAACTTGCATGCGAAATAAATCATTCGCTCGCATTCTTTGATTCATTTGCAATTGAAATAAAGTAGGTGCTGCAATAATTGCCACTAAAGCTGATAAAATTAATACAGGTATGAGTGAAGTTCCCTTCCAGAATTTCCTTATTTTTAAAAATTTATTTCTCATTGCATTACCGTATTTAAATTCTAGTACTGTATGTTATTTGATTTAACGCATCATTATTTTTCATTAAATTACTGGATGTGTCAGGCCAATGTATTCTAATTGTGACCAAAGAATTAATTGAACACGGATTATCATCCACCGCTTGATCATTACAACTAACACTCCATTGTGTATTACTGCTTATCGCTGGATTACAAAAAACCATTTTTAAATCTTTTGTAGTAGCATTTGAATTACTTAATTCATTACATTTTAATTGATCATTACTGGTTGAGTATTCGTTATTTCTTAAGCCTTTTTTATTGATGCTCATTCTTGCCAAAACATCTTGTATCATCCAGTTTGCTTGACTCATTTGCACAGATTGATCTGCACTTGTCATTGAACTTGAAAGCAATTTAGTAAGCGCGAGTAAACTAACACCAAATACAACAATGGCAATAAGTTCTGCCATTAAAATAAAACCTTTATTTCTTTTATGTGCATGCACCATTTTCAATTTCCGTAATTTTTACAATACCTGAAATATTTAAATTTAATTCGAAACTTGAAGATGCTGAATCTTTTTGCTTATTACAAACTTTCATTGTCAGCGCTTTATTGGTTTGACCTAGATCATCGAAAACTATTTCAATCGGATAGGTATTTTTAAAATCAACATATTGAATTCCTCTAAATTTTCTTGCAGTTAAAGTCGTATCAAATGTATTGTCCTTATTTGAATCAATTCTAACTAACGTTTCTAGCACACCATTTTTCACATCAATCACACACGAAATCGATTCCAAACTAGTAATTGATTGTGATCGACAAAGCTTAATGGTTGTCAGCATAATCAGAGCGGATTCTTTGGTTTGATGGTATGCAATTTTATTGACAAACGAAGACATTGAGTAGGCAGCAATAATGGCTAATACAGATAATACGGCCATCACCTCTAAAAAAGTAAATCCTTTATAGGCTTTCAATTTTGAGATAAATGGAAAAATCGATTTCAATAATTTATCCATTTTTATTATTTCAAAATGTGCAGAATTCATTCTTCACCATTTCTCAAAGGGGTAAGAAAAATTATTTCTCATATAAAATTAATCAGAAATCTCTTTAAAAACCCAGACTTAAATAATTCGAAGGTATGTTAAAGGGTAGTCTTGAAATCAAAAAACTAAATATTGAAATTACTTTTATTAACAAAAACCAATGGTTTAGAAATTTCAGTAGGAGGGTTTGAAAGAAGAATTTTTTTAGACTTATGCGCAGGTAGCACTTAATGATCACTATGATCATTAATCAGCTTTGCGATATTCTAAATAGCCATTATAAGTACTAGCATTTTTTTCACTGAAGCATGTAAAGAGGAAAAATAGATTTATTAGATAATTCTTTAAAATGATTTTACAAAATCTAAATTTTAATATTGTGGTATTGATTCTTGGATATGTTCAATCCAATTTTCAATTTTTTGCAGTGCACCACGATGCTGAGTTAATAACTGATGAGCGCGATCTATTTGATGCTGTGTAATAATTGGCTTTTCAAAAATCGTTATTAAAGCATTTGTAAGCTCACTATCACTTTGAATTTGTTGAATAGCGCCGTGTTCAACACACTCATCTACAATGGCTTGAAAATTAAATACATGCGATCCAATTATAGTTGGGCAGCTTGCTGACATAGGCTCTAAAACATTATGGCCACCGACCGGCACCATACTTCCGCCTACAAAAGCTACATCCGCTGCCCCAAAAAAATAGATTAATTCGCCCATTGTATCGCCCAGTACAACAGCAATATTTGAGTCCACTGGATCATGCGTTGAATGCCGAACAACTTTTCCAAACTCGCGTACTGCAGAAACCGCTTGATTAAAAACAGTTTCAAAACGTTCGGGATGTCTCGGCACTAAAATTAATAATGCATTAGGAATTAACTCTTTAATACGTTTGAAAACACTTAACACGATTTCATCTTCTCCTAAATGGGTACTTGCAGCTACCAACACCCAACGCTGTCTACCCCAATGCTGGCGTAATAATTGTCGACGTTGTTCAAAGTCCTCTGGCAAATGCGCATCAAATTTTAAATTACCCACCACTTTAAGATGTTTTGCATTAGCGCCAAGCAACTGAAATCGATGACAATCTTGTAATGACTGTCCCGCAATTAATGAATATTTTTGCAAAGAAGGTGTAATCCAATATTTAAAAACTTTGTAACTTTTTAAAGATTTTTCAGAAAGGCGAGCGTTGGCTAATAAAATGGGAACTTGATTAGCATGCAACTCATGGATCCATACTGGCCAAATCTCAGTTTCCATAACAATGCACAAACCAGGTTTGAAATGCTGAAAGAATCGCTGGAAAACTATTGAGATATCGTAAGGTGCATAACAATGCAAAACTCTATCGCTAAATAATGCTTTAACTCGATCCGAACCTGTCAGCGTTCCTGTGGTTACAACGACTTGAGTAGCGCGAACCAAACAAGATTCTATTAGAGGTTTTGCGGCAATAACTTCACCAACAGATACTGCATGGATCCAAATACAATGCCAATCGGCTTTGCCTTCGGTAATTTTTAATTTCGGTAAACCGTATCCCAATCGTTCTAACCAACGTTGCCGATAACGCGGCTCATGACGTGAGCGCCAAAAAAGACGCGCAATAAAAATGGGGATTAACGCAAGAAACAAAAGTTGATAAATAATCCAACGCGGCGACCTCAACGACATACTTATATACCCGTAGCGAATGAGATTCCCAGAAACACTTTTCAAATATTCAATAAGTAACAGGCAGCCTTCAACACGGGCGAGTGATTATTCGCCCGGATGTACTTTCCATAATTCATAAAGTATTTCACCATGGAAAACTCATGTGCGTTTGGTATATACCCATAGCGTATGAGAATTAGGTGTTCATCCTGATCTTTTTAATCGC
>JAZKFP010000265.1:0-24680 GCA_040386355.1 Pseudomonadota bacterium
GTACTCGATTTAAAGTGAAATTAATCTTGTTTTTCATTTCGGTGTTCAAGATTAAGTCATCTGAAGATCCAGGAGGCGACCGGCCACTCTGTGATCTGAACTTTAAAACGAACCATGTATACCAAACGCATATAGTTTTTCCTGGCAAAATGTCTTGCGAACGACATTTACAGCATGCTCATTCGCCTGCTCACCTATTGCTTGTATTAACAAGAGCAAGGCTCTGCGGGCATTCGCTGTAAGTCTTTTCATCAAAAGACTTACCTACGGCAAAACAAATCTGCATTTAGTATGTTAATTCAGTAATTTGTAATGGATTACCCTATGACGATCTGTCGTTCAAATAAGAATAGGGCAATTAACCATTTTTAGCCCTTTAATGGCATATTTTACGTATAAAGGATTTAGGACTAAAAAAATTCGTACTTTTCTTCATTTAAAACACATTGAAACCAGACTTGTCGATGCATCACTGAGCTGATACCTTCACGCCCTTCGATCTATGTGATCAATACGTAAAGTACATTATGGAATATTCTATTGATCGCAATGTATTGCACAATATGAATAGACTCAGATGAATAACTCAGGATTTTTTCTGACCTCTTGGAAATAGCACATTTTTGTAGATTGATCCAGCTAATTTCCAAATGACAATATACCTACAACACGCAGCAGACTCAATGGGCATGCATGACAAGTCAATTTGATTCAGATCATTTATCTTCAAAAAAACCTCTTATTGTAAAGCCTCTCGAAGTCGGAGAGCATCATAATGGACAACGTTTGGATAATTTTTTAAGTCGCGAATTCAAGCATTTGCCTCGTCCTGCAATTTACCGCCTCTTGCGACAAGGTCACATTCGAGTAAATGGCGGCCGTAAAAAACCTGACTTTAAATTATCAGCAGGTGATCAAATACGATTGCCGCATATTTTAATCGCAGAAAGCATCGACCAAAAAAACGCTTCCCCCGTAATAAATCGCAGTGATAAATCCTTTATAAACCGACAGGCTATGTTGGAATCTGCCATTTTATTTGAAGATGAAGGATTATTAATAATTAATAAACCCCCAGGAATTGCGGTGCATGGTGGTAGTGGCATTGATTTGGGAGTTATTGAAACGTTTCGATTGGGTCGCTCAGATGAGAAGTTAGAACTCGTTCATCGATTGGATCGCGATACTTCGGGCTGTTTAATGATTGCAAAAAAAGCTTCAGTGTTAAAAAAGCTTCAAGAACAGCTTCGTGAAAAGACGATGGTGAAAAGTTATGAGGCAATTGTTTTAGGCCGAATTAAGAAGACATTTGAAGTTAAACATCCACTTCGTAGAACTCAACGCGCCTCCGGTGAACGTATGGTTGTGATTGATCCACAATATGGGCAAGTTGCAACAACCATAATTCAACCCATTCAATATTCTGCTGACCAACAAATTACTTGGATTAAGGCTCAGCCTATTACGGGACGAACGCATCAAATTCGCGTGCATTGTCAAAGTTTGGCTACGCCAATTTTGGGTGATCGCAAATATATGACGGAAGATCAATATGCAAATACGCGTTTATTACATCAAGATGCGTTAATGTTGCATGCGCGTTCGCTTTCAGTGGATTATGCGCACTTACGATTACAACCGATTCAGGCGCAGTATTGGCCGCAATTTCAAAAGTTAATTGAGATGTTAAATTGATACTTCATGAGCGTGTATGAGCAATCGGTTTTTCAAGTTTAATTTCTCTGTCCATACTATTAATCAAATATTTTAATCAAGTGGAGTTATTATGGGTCTTTGGAGTAATTCAAATTCTGAAAATCAAAAGCCTTTAGATCCAAACGAAGATGGAAAAGGCCGCGAATGGCAATTAATTCGAGAAGTGATGTTAGATGTCGTCACTGAAAAACGCCGTGCTCGACGCTGGAGTGTATTTTTTAAATTGGCAGGTCTCACGTATTTAATCGCAATTGTTGCGATGATTTCTGCACAATCAGGTAAAGATTTAACGGGTCAAACAACCGCACACACTGGATTAATAACATTGGATGGAGAGATAGGCGCTAACGCCAGCGCTAATGCCGATACCGTAGTCACAGGACTTCGAGATGCCTTTGATAATGAATCGGCGAAAGCTGTTGTTATTCGAATTAATAGTCCCGGCGGAAGTCCAGTTCAATCCGACATGATTTATAACGAGATTCGCCGATTACGTGCTTTGCATACTGATAAAAAAGTCTATGCCGTAATTACTGATATGGGCGCATCGGGTGCTTATTACGTTGCATCAGCAGCGGATGAAATTTACGCAAGTCCTGCAAGTTTAGTCGGTTCAATTGGTGTAATTAGTTCCAATTTTGGTTTTGCTGGTTTAATGGAAAAACTTGGTATTGAACGTCGTGTATTTGCGGCCGGCGATAATAAATCAATGTTGGATCCATTTACTCCCTTGCATGAAAACCAAGTTGAACATCTTCAAGTGATGTTGGAAAAAATTCACCGTCAATTTGAAACAGCGGTACGTCAAGGTCGTGGTAATCGATTAAAAGACGATCCTGATTTATTCAGCGGATTATTTTGGACAGGAGAGCAAGCGAAAGATTTAGGGTTAATTGATGGTTTTGGTACGCCAGGTTCCGTTGCACGGGATAAAGTAGGGTCTGAAGATATAGTGGATTACACACCTAAATCAAATTCATTTGATCATTGGGCGAAAAAATTAGGGGTAATGGCATCAAAGGCTGTGACCTCTGCTTTATCTTCGCAAGCTGCAGAAGTTTGGTAACCACTTTTAAAAACTACTTTAAAATAAATTAAAAAAGGGGTTGATACGGCCCCTTTTTTTCTGTGAAAAATTTCTTATATTGAAATATTTATTATTCTTGAAGAATAAAAATTCCTTTCAGATGTTTTGAAATATCTATATTGAAAAAAGCCTTCGTGGTTTGATATAAATCTATTCTGTCATCCGCTCTGTGTAATACAAGAAGAGTAAAAGTTTTAGGATCTCCATCACTGTCTAAAGCATTATCCTTAGGAATAAATATTTCCATATATGTACAATCATATTTTTTTCCAGAGGTTTTATCCGTACATACATTTATATATTTGATGCGATCGAATTGATCATTGTTATAAACTTGTGCTGCAAACGGGCTTTTATTAGATAAAAGTGAGAGGTTATTAAAGGATTCTGCTAAAAAATCTTTTTTAGCCGTATTAAAAGCTGTTGTGGAAAAAATAGGAGCGCTACGCATGGAAGCTTTTTTATCAGACACCAGCGATTTTACGGAATTGGAGTCAGAATTCATTTTGATTTGAGCATCTATACCTTCTGTTACGATTGATAAGTTTTTTACTTTATTAATTATGGATTGCATAAAAATGACCTTTTAAATTATTTGTTTATGCTATTGAAAATCCGCGGTGAAAGACCTTGTTTTTGAAGTGCCACTTGAGGGGAGTGTGCAAATTTTCCTGCCATATCGTTTTTAGCATCTCTCTGCCTTCTTGCAACATCAGCTATTCCATGATCATCATTAAAAAATGTGCTTTTCCGATGTCCGTTACTATTGTTGTCAATATTTAATCGCATTGGTGAATAACCAGGGTCATTCGTTTTCATAACTATTTTCTTAATTTCAGAAATTATTTTCACTCGATCTTCTATGTCAGTAATGAAGTTTTGATTACTGGGTAGGTCAGAAGGATTAAGAAACTGTAAACGACTTTGTTTCAAATTTAAATTTATCTGTTCGGACGCGTTTGTGCTAGTTTGAACTGCAAAATCTAACAAACAATTTAGTTCTGAATGATATTGAATAATTGCTTTCAATTGAGTGGATAATTTTGACGCTTGCTCAATGTTTCGGCCGCTTTCAGAAAAAATAGTGATAATAATGGTATCTAACTCATTATTTTTATTAACTAAATTTTGCTCGAATGAATTATCTAAATTTACTTCGTTAATTTCAGCATTGTATTTAATGGTGTGAAAATCTCTCAAATTTTTAATAACTATTTTTAATGTTTCTCTCAAAGCTAACGTTTTTTCACTATTATCTCCGCGATCAAATATTCCAAAAAACTTACCACCTAAAGGTAATTCATCGTGGCCATAATTTGGGTTCCATTTGACCAGATATCCTCGTGTGATGAGATCGTATTGAAGCTTTGGCAAATTTTCTTTTGTGACCATAAATGGTTCATTTGCTGGAGTAAAGCATACTAGCTTATCATCAAGGGGTTGAGCGAAATCAATATTTTGCATTTCGGCACCGTGTTGAACTACAGGGTTATTTTGACGCTCACATTCTTGATTAATCCATTGAACGATTGAAGTTCCATAAAGAGAAATTCTAGATTTACCATGATCATTAGTAACACTCGTGTGTTGTCCATCAACCGTAATTGCATTGAAGTTCGGCACAAAAGCTGCGATGTCGTAGTCGCCTGTAACCGGATTTGGTTTCCCTGACTCAGCTTCATAAGCAAATACATATAAAGGTGTTGAGGTTTTTAAATCAATTGAAGCATTATCTAAATGATCGGTAGCAGGAAATTTGTCATCCATCTGGATCCAAGAAATATCCCATAAATCTGTTGAATCTGATCTTTTGTTAGCGATGTATAAAATATTGTTTGGCGATGTCTTGCCAGGTTTTACCATAAAATATCGAGTATTTAATAATTGCTCAGAAGTTGAATCTTTTAATGTAAAAATATTGGTAGAAAAATAATCGTACTCGATCATGTCGATGGCGTATTCGTTTAATAATTGTTCTGGCATGAAAAGTTGCACATGCGTTTCGACTCCATGTTTTTTTGGCAAAATTATATTAGGGTCGGGTAATGATCCGTTTGGTTGCTTGGAAAATGCAGGATCCACTGGAACAAACCCTTTAGCAATTCCACTATTCGCTGATTTATGGTGAATATCCATACTTTTTGTGGCGTAATTAAATTCAATCAGACGACTTGAAGCAGATTCTGTAGGTCTAATAAATAAAAAAAGTTTTCTTGATTGACACACTTTTTTAATGGCGGAAATATGCTGTTTCAAAATTCCTGAACGTATAGGGGTGGCGATAACATGTTCGCGCGGCTTGTCTTCTCTTAAAGAATAAGGACTCATTGTATTGCGAAAAGATGAGGCTTTAATTGCTTTTTTATTTAACTCATCTTCTTCAGAAATTTCACTTCTTTGATTCGTTGCACTAGGAAATAACGCCTTCACACCACTGGACTTGCTATCAATGGACGAAATATGCGTAGTCGTAGCAGCGCTACGAAGTGGCGAGGAAGAATCGCTACTGTTAGAAAGGGATTTTGATGTAGAGCTTGGAGAGTGTTCAAGGGAAGATAATGAAGATTGAGCTTTGATTAGGCTTGAAGTTTCTAATATTTTTGGAGATGAAGTGTGGTTTATGGGACTCATCATACTACAACTCGGGCGTATCACCCATTCAGGATTTTATTAAAGTTTCCTAGCATAACCCAGTTTTAAACAGGCGGGGAGAGTGGCGTACAAGATTTTACTTAAAGAAGGAATGTTTGAATTGCATATTTGCGGATTTTTTAAATACTGCTATTTTTTTAATTAAAAATAATTCCTTTTAAATCCATCAAAAATTTAACTCTTTGTTCTCTCTATTCATTTGTTTAATACGAGCTTCAATTTTCGAGCGTTGAATCATTTGATTTTCATCCAGCTTGGCAAGCGCATAATTCAATTGTTGAATTGCTTGTTCGTTACGATGATATAGGAAATCAAGTTCAGCTTTAGCTAAATAGGTGTCGATCGTATTATTGGTTTGGCCATAGGATTGAATTAACAGCTCCCAGATATAAGGGTTTCTTGGGTTTTTACGAACTAACGCTTCCAACATATCAATCGTGTCTACCGCTTTATTTTGCTCAATCAAGCTTTTAGCAAGTTCGATCGAAATAGGGTAACTGCCAGGGTGTAGTACCAAATGTTCGGATAATAAGGTTGAAGCAGCAGAATAATTTTTTTGAGCCATTAAAACTTCGGCTTCAGTAATCACGTAGGTTAATCGTTGTGGATCAACACGTCGTAATTGTTGAACGTTTTTCAGAGCTTCAGGTAATGATCTATAAGCAATAAGAGCTCGCACAATACCGTATTGGGCTACTGTTTTTTGCTCATCGGTACGGGCTTTTGATTCTTGATTTTTAAAGTACGCTAGCGATGCGGCAGGGGTTTCCATAAAACCTGCGCGTACTCGGGCTTGCATCAATCGAAAATCTAAAGAGTTTTGTACTTTAAGGGGATTAGGCGCGTATAACTGTTCAGCACGAGCAATCGAATCGGCAATACGATTTTCAGTAACAGGGTGCGTTTGCAAAAATTCATAACGATTTGAAGAACTAAATTGATTAGCTCGCATCATGCGTTCAAAAAAGCGTGGCATAGCAGTGGCATCAAATTGTGCTTCATGTAAATAATGCATACCTATTCGGTCAGCTTCCATTTCGTTTTGGCGGCTAAAACGCAATTGAGAATCCATTGATGCAGCTTGAGTAGTAGCAAGCGCGGCCAAGCCAGAGTCGTCATTACCTGCTGCAATTAATGCAATTCCAGTTAACATGGCTGCCAAAACGGTCCATTGAGTTTGCTGCATACGTTCAACAGAGCGCGCAAAATGCCGCTGAGTTAAATGCGCTAATTCATGAGCAATAACTGCCGCTAGTTCACTTTCTGATTCAGCATGTAAAAATAATCCAGCATGAATTCCAACAATGCCACCTGGAACCGCAAAAGCATTAATACTGGCATTGTTAATAATGACAAGATCGGTTTTTAAGGTTTCTGACTCAACGAAAGTGGCAATGTCTCGAATTAAATCGTTGGTGTATTCGTTAAGTAAAGGATCTTGAATCACCGTGACTTGTGAGCGTAAAGCTCTGAGCCAACGTGTTCCAAGTTGGCGTTCCATCGATGGACTTACAACTCCTGAAACACGATCACCCAACACTGGCAATGAGGAATCCGAAGTTTCAATATCATTTACTTGAGTAATAGCATTGGCCGTTGGAATCCATAAAATACTCCACAAATATAAACTGCTGGTAGTGGCTACTAGAATACGTCGCAATAAATTAGAAGATGGAAAGTAATTGGTGATAATGCGCATTCGATCTGCATTCCCTGAATCTATGAACTGTCCAAAAAACTGTTAGTTATCAAATAATGATTAGCCAGACTCTTATCGATACTGAAAGTTTATCTGGTTTTGAGGTATTTCTTTCTCAATGAAATGACGAAATATCAATTCATTTACTACGGGTATATAAATAACGATAGCAGCGGCTGTATCTTTGACCTAGAGGAAACAACAATGCAAACACTCACATTAAAGGTGAATCAAGAATTAGATGTCACAGATTTAAGCTGTCCCTTACCTTTGCTAAAAGCCAAATTGATATTGCATTCACTTAATAGTGGGGATGAGTTACGTATTCTAGCTTTGAAAGATCAGTCACGAGATCTTTTACGATATGGTGAGCAAACCGAACAGCTTCTGAAAGTTGATGATTTAGATGAAAATCAAGTGGCGTATTGGTTGCGAAAGAAATAACTCAGTGGTGGTATTAGTTTTTCAACGCCAGTAAACTCAATCGTGTCTGCCTCAGAATGATTTTCCATATTGTTGTCTACGCTCTTCGCCTGCTCACATACTTTTAGTATGCTTCGCGGTCTCAATCGCTTGACGCCTCATTGAAAACCATTCTGAGTTTGGCATATACCCGTAGCATTTGACCTTTGTTTTTAAAAAAGATTTTTAAATTAACCCTTTTGACGAAATAGATTGATAATTTCGGTTTTTTATTTCTTTATTTGTTTTTACCGAAATGCAATTTATTTAAATGTGAGGTTTTTTGTGGCAGACATAGCGGAATTTTCTCAAGTGGTTCCTGATGCAAGTGGACACTTTGGTCCGTACGGTGGCCGTTTTGTTTCCGAAACATTGATGGCAGCTTTAGACGAATTAGAAGCACTCTATGCGAAATATCGTTCTGATCCAGAATTTTTAGCTGAGTTACATCACGATTTAACTGAGTTTGTCGGCCGTCCAAGTCCGTTGTATCACGCAGCGCGCTGGTCGTCGAATATTGGTGGTGCGCAAATTTATTTTAAACGCGAAGATTTAAATCATACCGGCGCCCATAAAATCAACAACACAGTAGGGCAAGCCTTATTAGCAAAACGCTCTGGAAAAAGACGTGTTATTGCTGAAACTGGTGCCGGTCAACACGGTGTTGCAACTGCGACGATTGCTGCGCGTATGGGAATGGAATGCGTGGTGTATATGGGCGCAGAAGATGTTCAACGTCAATCGCTCAACGTATATCGTATGAAGCTTTTGGGAGCGCAAGTTATTTCAGTAGAATCTGGAACTCGCACGTTGAAAGACGCAATGAACGAAGCATTACGTGATTGGGTAACTCGAGTCGAAGATACGTTTTATATTATTGGTACGGTTGCAGGTCCGCATCCATATCCAATGTTGGTTCGAGATTTTCAAAAAATTATTGGTGAAGAAACTCGACGTCAATCGTTAGAAAAATGGGGCGCACTACCTGATGTGTTAGTAGCCTGTGTTGGTGGTGGCTCCAACGCAATTGGTTTGTTTTATCCATTTTTGCAGGATAAATTGGTACGGATTGTTGGTGTAGAAGCCGGCGGTCTTGGAATTGAAACCGGTGAGCATGCAGCGCCATTAACTGCAGGAAGACCCGGCGTATTACACGGAAATCGTACCTATTTAATGGAAGACGCGGACGGTCAAATTCTAGCAACGCATTCCGTTTCGGCAGGGCTTGATTATCCAGGTGTAGGTCCAGAACATGCGTGGTTAAAAGATCAAGGTCGAGTTGAATATGTTTCAGCAACCGATGCAGATGCTTTAGCGGCTTTTCGCGAAGTCACTTTAACCGAAGGAATTATGCCTGCGTTAGAAACGGCACATGCGTTGGCGGAAGCAAAACGTTTAGCAAAACAAATGCGACCTGATCAACGAATCGTTGTGAATTTATCAGGGCGAGGCGATAAAGATGTGATGACTATAGCTCGCCTAGACGGCGTCACATTGTAGTTGTGCCTGCCGCAGAATGATTTTCCCGGGTGTTGCGTGATCGCGCAGCCTGCTCACGTACTCAACTGTACGCTCCGCGGGCTTTACTCCACGCGCCTACGGGAAAACCATTCTACGTTGGCCTATAGATTTTAGATAATTTCACTGTTTTAATTTTTAAATTAAGCGCTTTGAACAGATTTTATTAAATTTTTTAAATTAAGGATGAAGTATTGTGAGTCGTTCAACATCTGGTCGTTTGCAAACCGTCTTTGATCAATTGCGCATTAACAATAAAAAAGCGCTCGTACCCTATGTGACAGCAGGTTATCCGAATTTAGAAATACTGCCTGATATTTTGCATGCATTAGTAAAAGGTGGTGCCGATGCAATTGAAATTGGTGTGCCTTTTTCCGATCCAATGGCAGATGGTCCAGTTATACAAAAAGCATCTGAACATGCGCTTGCCGGCGGAACAACTTTAATTAAAATATTTGCGCAATTAAAAATATTTCGAGCATCTAGTCCCAACGTTCCTATTATTTTAATGAGTTATTTAAATCCTATAGAACGAATGGGATTAGACGTTTTTGCAACCTATATGAAAGACGTGGATTTGGATGGAGTATTAGTGGTTGATCTACCACCGGAAGAATCCGATTCATTACGCAATCAATTACCCAATACTGTTTCAGTAATTCATCTTGCAGCGCCAACAACATCTGTAAAACGTTTAGAACGAATTATTAATTCAAGCTCTGGATATTTGTATTACGTTTCAATTCGTGGCGTGACAGGCGCTGCTTCGGCAAATGTGCAAGATTTGTCTGCCGAAATTGATCGAATGCAGCCTTTACTAAAGGGTTTACCCGTATTAATTGGATTTGGAATTAAAACTCCACAGCAAGCCGTAGAAACTGCACGCATATGTAATGGTGTTATTATTGGTAGTGCACTTATTGAACATATCACGCATCTTACATCTACTTCTGATTCCCTTGCTGAAGGCGTAAAGAATTGGATGCATAGTTTTAGAAAGATCATGGATGAAACATTTTAATTAGGACGAACCTAAACGTGAGTAATTGGTTACAGCGATTAATGCCTGGATTTAATACACCGGTTCGCAAGCGCGCATCTGTGCCGGATGGACTATGGCGTCGATGTGAATCATGTCAGGGATTATTATATAAACCAGAACTCGAACGTGCGTTAGAAGTATGCCCGAAATGTAATACCCATCTCCGTTTACCTGCGCGTCGTCGCTTAGCAATTTTTTTTGACGATGCACAATTTGAAGAACTCTCTCCGCAACTTAAAACACTTGATACCCAGAAATTTAAAGATTTAAAAAAATATAAAGATCGTTTAGCTGCAGCCCGTAAAACTACTGAAGAAGAAGAAGCGTTAATTATTGCAGTAGGTCCTTTGTTTGAAAAACCTGTAGTGGTTGCTGCATTTGAATTTTCATTTATGGGCGGTTCAATGGGAACCGTAGTCGGTGAAAAATTCGTGCGCGCAGTGGAATACGCACGTGATCATCGATTCCCGTTGATTTGTTTTTCAGCAAGCGGCGGCGCCCGCATGCAGGAAGGAATCATGTCGTTAATGCAAATGGCAAAAACCAGCGCAGCTTTATCTGATTTAAAAAACCAAGCAATTCCCTATATTTCTGTTTTAACCGATCCAGTTTTTGGTGGTGTTGCAGCAAGTCTTGCAATGCTAGGCGATATCATTATTGCGGAACCCGACGCATTAATTGGTTTTGCTGGACCACGCGTTATCGAACAAACCGTGCGTCAAACCTTGCCAGAAGGTTTTCAAAAAAGTGAATTCTTATTACAAAATGGTTCAATTGATTTAGTAGTTTCTCGTCCTGAATTAAGAGCAAAAATTCGTTTATTATGCGATTTACTGTTAGCGGAACAATAGGGTGTGTTCACGTTTATCAATTCGGCCAAAGGCGTCTCAAAAGGCGGCTCACTGTGTTAAAAAGCAATAAAAAATACTCATGGATTAACAAATACATTCCATTTTTTTGTCGCTTTTTGCCTAATGTTCCATCCTTTTGAATCTTTTTTATCTCGAAAAACGTCAACACATCCTAATAAATTTAAGTATTAAGAAGAGTAGTAATGACATTACAAGATTGGTTAGAACGTATTGAACAAAAAACACCACAAAATTTTATTCGGCCAGGTTTATTTCATTTCGGACAAGTAGCGCAACGACTTAATCTGCGTGATTTAAATTGTCCAGTTGTCACTGTCGGCGGCACCAACGGTAAAGGTTCAACAGCTACATTAATTGCAAATTTGTGGGCTGAACAAAAATCCCCAATCGGTTTATATACCTCTCCTCATTTACACCATTTTCGCGAACGTATTGTCATCGATGGTAAGCCAGTAAGCGATGAAATGATTTGTCAGGCATTTAATGAAATTGAAAAAACCGCTGCTGAATTAACTCTAACGTATTTTGAATTTACCACGCTTGCTGCGTTTTGGATTTTCCGACAATATCAGGTGGTAGGAGCGGTATTAGAAGTTGGACTAGGTGGTCGTCTAGATTGTGTGAATTGGATTCATTCCGACATTGCTGTTATTACCAGCATTGGTTTAGATCATCAAAATATATTAGGTGAAAGCTTATTAGAAATTGCAAAAGAAAAAAGTGGGATATTTCGTTCAGGCAGATTGGTGGTATTTGGTGGTTCAACAGATCAAGAAATTAATTCTTTTTTAAAGCAACGTGCTGAATATCTTTCTTGTCCGTTTTGGGGTGGTAATGATTTTTCTTGCCAACGTGTTTTAAATCATCAAGAAAATTTCGATAAAGGAAATTGGCACGGAGAAAATCTCCAAAAACAGCATCGAATGATTGAAAATTTACGCCTACCGAATGTACCGTTAAATTCCATTGCGGTGAGCTTGCAAACAGTTTCATTAATGAGCGATATAGGTTGGATTGAATGGCAAGAATCTTCAATTCATTATGTTTTACAAGCTTTTAAAATGCCGGCTCGATTTCAAATTTTACAGGAAATACCGCTTGTTATAGCAGACGTTGCGCACAATTTGGATGGAGTATATTGGGTAATTGGAGAGTTTCAACGACGTTGGCCAAATTTTAATGGTCGGTTGCATTTGATATTTGGCGCAATGCAGGATAAAGATTGGATAGGAATAATAAATATTTTACAACCCTATGTTTATCACTGGTGGCTTACGCAACCGAATATTCCGCGTGCAACTAGTGTCGAGAATTTTATTAAAAAGCTAGAGTTGAATGCAGCTTCACACTCAACTCTTGAAATTGGCAATATTACGCCTGTGTTAGATGCGATGAATGATAACGACGCAGTACTTATTTTAGGTTCTTTCTACGTGGTAGAACCTTTTTTAAAAAACTTTCAAAACCCCGAGTGAAATACCACTCGTATTTAATTCGGCTTCGTTAAATCCGCTAAAGCCCGTCGTACCATCTGCAAAATAAAACGTACTAAGACCATTTGTCGCACGTAACTTTTGCTTATCAAGTTGGGCTAAAAAATTCCAGCCTTGATAAAATGTCCATTGATAATTAAAAGACAAAGTTGTGCCAACGCCTTCTGCGTCATGCGTAAAACTTACTGGATGAGCGAAGTCTTGGCGCAAATTCCAATCCGCCGTAGCTTCGTAGGTCACACTTTGAATTTCTACATTTAATTGAAACCTATGATTATTTTTAATCAAAGACTGAGATAAACCTAATGAGGGGCCTTTCCAATCGGTTTCGTACAAACTATCAAGCCCACTAATAGGACCTTCTGTAGGGCTACGATCATCAATTGACAACACTTGGATGCTATCGGTTTTACGCAGTGTCTGACTTAAATTACCGTAACCCGCTATGAATTTTGCTTCATAATTTTTAGAGCGACGTGCAACCCAACCAATAGTGAAATGATTCACGTTTAAATCGGAATCTTCAATACTAGAAATACTACGACTAAATTCTCCAGTTTTATTATCACCGTCGTAATCAGAATCTTGCGCTAAGCCATCGTTAATGACGCCTTTTAGTATTGTAACTTCACCAGACCAACGTGAACTTTTGCCAAAAGCATTCTTTGGTTGAAAACCAATTTCTATGCCTTGCAAAGTAATGTCTAAATTGTCGTAAGTCAGTTCAGACAGCACATTAGGGCCAGCTGCATCGTTACCAATACTCCACTTAAAATCACCTTCATGTTTGCCGCTTCGTAAAGCAAAGCTCACATCAGAATTATTAAGAGAAAAAGCAGAAGCTGAAGGTTCAAATTCACCAATCTCAGCATGAGCTAAATTAGAAAAAGTCAAACTACAAAAACCAAATATAGATAAAGGAATTAAATACGATAAAACCAATGGGTGCGTTTTCTTTGTTTTTGCCATTCCAATGAGACCTCGATTTTTTTCATTCAGCGGTATCTTCCACATAATGGTTTTCCAGCAAAACATCTGTCACAAGATATTTAGTCTGTGCTCTGTTTGCCTGCTCACATACCGCTTTTTATAAAAACAAGAGCGGTATACTGCGCGGACTCATCGTTCGACGCCTACTGGAAAATCATTACGTGAATGACACTTTCCTTCAAAAGTTAAGGAAATGCATGAATGAAATGGATGGTAATTTTGGAGCGCTAAGAATATCAGTCTAATCGGCATTTTTAGAATTTCACGATTTTTTATCTTTAAAGTGTGCGCTAGTTCTCATTTAGTAAGATCTACTAGATGCAGTGCAGCATTTTCGGTGTAGCGCTGTACAGCTTCCACACGATTTTTAAGTCCGAGTTTTCGGTAAATATTATGCACATGCAATTTTACAGTGCCTTTAGAACGATCAAGGAATTGTGCAATTTCTTCGTTGCTTAAACCTTGAACAATCATTTTTAAAATTTCTTGTTCGCGCTGACTTAACTCATGAATCTGAGTTTGAGAATAATCATCTGCTTCTTGATGCGGTAAATGAATACGATGCAGTCGATGTCGCCACAGATTTTGTTTTTCTGCTTCCTCCCGTAAAGGATGTAATTGCGGCGCAAATGCATAGAAAACACCATTTAATCGTAATTGATCAGAGCGACGTAAAGCATGCCCAAAGGCTTGCATCGCAGAAGAGCGAGTGCTTCGATTGTGCCAAAGCATTTCTGCAATCCATAAATTTCCGTACAAAGTTAATAACCATTGTTGACGTTCTTCACAGGCTCGTACCAAGCTTTGCAATACAGGAATGAGCGAAACATTGGGTTTTAAAATCCAATGAATTCTCAAAGCAATTAAATGTTGTGACAGTTGCCAGACTGGAAAATGATAATTTGAAGGCAAAGATGTTTTCTCAAAAACATCAAAATGTTCATACCGTTGAATCCATCCTCGAGCTGCATGCGCTGCCCGTTGTGGTGATGAAGTCAACAGTGAAAGTCCCGATAACCAGGCACCAACCATTTTAAAAAAAGGTTGGAGTGGCGGAGATATTTCTGTGCTTAATCGTTCAAACTCTGTGGAATATTGTTCACTGGATTCTTGGCGTAAATGACAGCTGTGCAATCCAAGATTGAAGTATCCAAGCAATCGCGCTAAATGCGGAGCTTTTGATTCAGTTAATGCTCGTGCAGTTTCAAGATCAGACGGTTCAACTTGATACGGGTTATGTTCAATTCTTATCAGACTCGTAATAGAACTCGCAATATCTTTAACCAATATTCCATACCAACTCGCGGTTGGAGGCGATGTTTCTAACAATCGAACAATATCGCGTACGGTTGTCAGTTCACCCATAGCAAAATAAATGAAGGTTAAAACGATAGAGAGAGCAGTACTGTTGGCATAGTCTTTTTCTGAATGGGTTTGGTAAAACGCATTCATCCCAAGCTGCTCAATATTGGTGTGGCTCGAAGATTCAGATGTAAGCCAAGCCTGTATCAGTTGTTCAGAAAAATGCGGAGCATTTGTATGTATGAAAATTTTCTTATTAGTTTTTATTTGATAATAATCTGTAAGTATTTTAAAGATTGATTCTTCTTGCTCAACAATTTTGCCTGGTAAAATATCATCTTTTAAAATGTTTTCAGGCAACATCATTGGAGATGAATCATTATTTTTAGGAAATGAATCGTGTTTTGCAAAAGCATTTTGTAAAAGATCATCTGAAGATCGATTAAGTAGAAGATGACAAACAACTCGGGTTCGCCATTGCGCAAGTTTTTTTCTTAAAGTAATGGCGCCTTCATCGGGTAATGGATCAGCAAGTTTTAAACAAATTTGATTTAGCGCGATAAAGAGTTGAGCAAGCGTCTGAGTAGAACTGTGTTCGAACACATATTGTGCGTGTTTACGGAATAGTTCATTTAAAATAGCAGCGTATTCTATCCAGTTATTCAACGATTCTGTGTTTTCAGCTAAAGCTTTCAGTAGTATCTGCGTTGCTTCAAGTGCTTGATCAGAATCTATTAGCGCTTGCATAAGCTGCAATGGATTTACCAGCGATATAATTTCAGCAAAAGATAATTCAGATTTAACTGGCGTCAGCCAACCCCAGGTTTGAGAATCTCTAACATCCCAGATGTCCTGATCGATGATATGTGCGATAAATTCTTTAACCGCTTGCGGATGTGGAACTTGGTAAACAGCATTTTTTTGACACACAGAATGGATCGCCAGAATAATTAAGCGGGTATTTAGTATCGGAAAATAACGTAAGATATTTAAAACAGACGGTTGCAGATCCAGTAGAAATTGCACAGATAAAAGAAAATTAGTTTCTCGATCTGACGTGACCGAAAAAGCTGCAGACGACAACGGGGATGAAACTGAGGCGTGACTATCCTCAGAATTCACTGATTTCTTTTTAATACGCACCCCAAATAACCTAAGTATCAATTCTTAATATTTTTTTCTAGCCGATTCTATGTCGATGTGAGCGCTCCTAGCAAGATAAGATGAATCAGCGCTATTTAAACAAAGGTTGAACACAGGCGGGCGAAAGATGCTTCGCCCCTACAATAATCTTCAAAGACTCGGTTATTTTTAGGAAAGTGATCATTTAATGTAGGGGCAAATAATCATTCGCCCGTGCTGAACGCTGCCTATTGCTTATTGAATATTTGAAAAGTGTTTTAGGAAATCCCATATGAGGCCGGTATAGAACTTAAGTTATATGTTATCGCTAATTAATGTCGCATAACATCTGCTTCTATAGGAATACTCAGCCAGAGCCGTTGCTCTTACGTTTGGGAGTTTTACCATTGGCATTAGGACAATTCATCTCAGACCTGAATAATTTCTTGCAGACTTCTGCTGAAGAAAAAATATCGTTAGATGAAAAGAATCTTTTTTTTCCGCGTTTAAATACTGATACTCGGCAACGAGATGCTACTGCAGATCAGTACTGGAGCGGACATGCGGGATCGCAAAGGTTGTTGGTTGATATTAAAACAAGTAATGGTAAAACAATAAAGACACTTTTCTGCGAAAATATAAATCGATTTAATACACCGCATGTTGCAGATCAGCCAATGATTCTATGGTGGGTATTTCCAATTTTTTTACCGAGCGACCTTTCTAACGAAATAAAAAAAGTTAATGAAGTAAAAAAAACAGAACGTATGCGGTTGTTGTTACAATGGAGCATCGCGCGTTGGGGACAACCGTTAGAAAAAAATAATCAAAATTGGATTTCGCCTCAACCACGAGGCTGGCTTTGGAAGTCGACAGTATCTGAGGTTTGGATTTATGGGTTTGCATTGGACGTATCAACATTTGAACATACCGCATCAGGGTCGCATGACATGCAAGCTCTTTGGCACAGCTGTCGATCAGCGTGGCAACAGATTCAACCTTGGTTTGAAAATAATGAATAAATTTATTTTGAATTTTAACCAACTTTCACATTTAACTGTTTCAAAACTGAAATGCGTTTCTCAATTGAAAGCTTTGAAAATTAATTTTTTCAAATCGCTTGTGTTAATTGCTGGTGTATTGATTTCGACCTTAGCTCAAGCCGATTGGCAACAAATACCTTACGAACATTTTGCCGATAAAGAATCTTTACCAGAATTGTTAGGACATTTTTCTGCTGCAATTGATCGACCCATGATTTTGAGTGAGGCAGTAATTGAATTAAAAGGTCAACCTTTTAGTGGTTCTTTAAATGCGGATGCTGGCGATGTATTAAATCAATTAGGTCGTATTTATCAATTAACTTGGTTTGATGATGGGTACAGCATCTATATATATAAGGATTCTGAAACTCAATCGCGCATGATTTCATTATCTGCAGGTTCTGCTTCTACGTTGCAAAAAGAACTTGAAACCTTAGGTTTGTGGAATGAGCGGTATGGATGGCGTCAATTGGGCGACACGTCAGTCATGATTTCTGGACCGCCACGCTATTTAGAATTGGTGGCCGAACTCGCAACTGGAATTGATGCAAGACAAGTGACAACAAAAAATGGTGAGTTCACGATTCGCGTGTTCCCATTGCGCTACGCGTGGGCGGCAGATCGAACAATACCAACGCGATCCGGTGAACTTATTATTCCTGGAATTGCAACCAGTTTGCGCAACATGATTCTGCACATTCCTTCTTCATCATATGCAACTAGTTCAACGAATGTTGCAACGCGCCCTGATCAAGTTAAACCTATGAACGCCTGGTTCGATAAACGTTCATCTGTTGCAGAAAAAAACCTTTTCGATCCCAGTCAAAATGCAAATCAGCTTTCACAAGCACCACCGCCTGTACCACCAACGAATTACGCAGCATTGAGTAGTGCATCTGCTGAAGGTGCTTATGTAGAAGCGCACGCGCAACAAAATGCCGTGATGGTCTATGACCGACCAGCGCGTATGGTAATTTATGAAAATTTAATTAAAGCGCTCGATGTATCTCAACAACAAATTGAAATTGAAGTATCTATTCTTGACATTAGTACAGAGCGTTTATTGGATTTCGGAGTGAATTGGCAAACCAATGGTTCTTCTGGACGTGTTGGATTTGGCAATCCTAATGAGCTTTACACTGAAACGAATGGATTAAGCGGCAGTTTCGGAGACTCAGTACCTTTATCAACGGTACTAAGCGGTAATGTTGATTATTTTTTAAGTAAAGTGCGTGTGCTAGCCGAAGATGGTGAAGCGCAAGTGTTGTCGCAACCTAAAGTATTGACATTAGATAATCAGCAAGCAGTTATCGATAACAGTTCAACTTTTTTTGTGCGATTGCAGGGCCAAGAAGAAGTTGATTTAGTACCTATTTCTGTGGGTTCAGTGCTTCAAGTTACGCCGCGAATTATTTCTGCAGAAGTTGGCGCATCGGATATTTCATTATCTGTTGATATACAAGACGGTCAACGCAATGCGACGACAGAAGACGTCGATGATATTCCCAGTGTCTCAACCAGTGTGATTAGTACCCAAGCAGTAGTGGGCGAAGATTCCAGTTTGTTAGTCGGTGGTTATTATTTGGATCGTCGCGGTAAAACGGTTCAAAAAGTTCCATTCTTAGGTGATGTTCCAGTTTTAAAATATTTATTCTCAAATGAAAATCGTGATCAAACACAATTTGCGCGATTATTTTTAATTACGCCACGTATTGTCACGCCACAACGCTATCCAGAAATTTATCAAGCCTCTGAAAAAACCCAGCGAATTGTTGCTAAAGAAAAGACTTTATATCCTAAACGTTATGCCCAACCGCAATTGGGAATTCTGGACTAACTACAGTTTTTGGATGAACTATGTACAGAGAAACACAACAAGCGATTCCTGATCCGATCACTCAAGAGCCTGCAAATACTGAGGCAATCAATCAGAATCCTGTGCAAGCGCCCTGGCAAGAAGTGTTTGGTGATGCACAAATTAAAATTGAAGCAGGGCAATACCGCGGTGCGGTCATTGAAATTCCGTACGCGACTCGATTTGTATTAGGAAGATCGTTAAATTGCGATGCAGTATTAGATATTCCTGATTTTGCTGATCAGCAAATTGAATTATATGTGGATAGTCAAGGCGCACGATTAACCTGTTTAGCTCCAGCGCCTTTATGGATTTCAGGGCGTCGAATTTTAGATCAAGAGAGACCAATTCCTTTGGAATCAGGTGATCAAATTGATTTATACGGTCAACGTTTTTGCTTAGTGTTAACTGAACGCTTAAATACTGAAATTAAAAAAAATCGAGAACCAAAAATTAATGAATTAAAATCATATGAACCTTTAACATTAGTAGAAACTTCATTGCAAGAAAATGAACTTAATGAAAGTGTATTTGCGGAAAAAGAAAATGATTTATCAAATATTAATGCAAATCCCTTCACGGTATGGTGGCAAAAAACTCCAGTGCAATTGGTATTTAGCGCCGTTTTAGGAACTATAGTTGCGGCATTAATCTTTTTTTTATACCAAATGATTACTTCACCAGATCCATCTGTATCAAATGTATCTAAATCGATTTCGAATCAAGATGAGGGTTTAATAAAAGTTGAAAATTCAAATCTTAATGGTGATTCTAACAATGAAAATAAAACAAATTTAAACACTGGAATGCCGCAAAAAAATCAAGCACCACTACCGATGATGCCAGTTTTTGACACAGGACAAGTCAAAGCGGCAACGGTTGAAAAAGATTTTGCAGCTTCGGCTCGCGTAGAAGATTTAATGCGAAATAATTCTTCTTTAGAGTCCCAAGTTCAACAAGGTGTTGAATCGTTATTAGGTGGTTTTGGTTTATCTCATTTAAAAGTTAAAGTTGTTTCAGATATTGAAAAAAGTATTAATGCTTCGCCTTACGTAAATTTAGCGGTCGAAGGTTTTTTGCCAGATCCAACGGCTTGGCAACGCGTTAAAAAAGCTATAAAACAAGATATTAGTGGTGTAGGTACTTTAGAAGATCGCGTGCATACGCCTGAAACGCGCCGCACCATCATGCAAGAGTGGGTAAAAGAAGCAGGATTAAATGAAACTGTTTTATTATATGTGGATAAAGAAAAGCTCATTGCAAAAACTAATGTATCGGAAAGCCAAACTCCTGTTTGGGACGAAATTGTCGAACGTTATATCAGCGAATTTGATAATCAACCGCCTTTGTATTTTGTTCGTGATCCTGGAAAATGGTTAAAAATTAAAAGTGTCAATTACGTTGATCCTCCGTATTTTATTACGCAAGATGGAGTGGTGCATACCGTTGGTTCTCAAATAAAAAATTATCAAGTTACTGGAATTGATCGCGAAGGTATCAAGATGAAAGATCAATTTGGAACTTATAATTTTGAGTATTAGTGCAAGCAAGTCATATATCGAGTGCACATGCGTTTTCACATGTGAAATGTTTTATGAATGCGGTTTTGTGGGAAAGACCATGCGGGCGAAAAATGTTTCGCCCCTACATAATTCGTTGAAGATACGGAGTTATAGTTAAGTTGGGTATCTTATACATTCCTGTAAATCGATACTTAATTTATAGTTCAACAGCTAATGGATAGCGTGTAGGGGCGAAACATTTTTCGGCCATGTTGAACGCTGCCTATTACTGATTGAATATTTGGAAAGTATTTTAGCAAATTTCATTTTTTGGAAGGCATATAAAAGTAAAGGTGCAGTATATGTTCGATGAAACCGATCTAGAATCTCCTCAATCATCCACGTTAATTCGAAGTATTTTCGAAGACGCTGTCGCGCATAACGATCGTGAGTTTCTACAACGTATTCGACAAGAGCTTATTGAATCTGAACGTGTTGTCATTCAAGAAATTCAACAAGGATGTCGCCCCGTACAATATCGTCGGAATTCCACCTTACTCCGCTCCTTAACGGTTGGTAGTTTAGTGCTTGACGCTTTAGAGCAATCGTTAGCTCAAAAATAAATCGCTTATTTTACTTCCCACAGTTTTTGCAATTCCCCAAAAATTTCTCAAAAAGCCCTTAACCTATTACTAAGGTTATATTGCTGCATCTCGCTTTAAATCAGATTATTACTATTAAGAGAAAACACTTTATATCCAAGCCGAAATTTATAAAGCAGAAATAACCGTAAAGGAAAAATAACATGCTAGCTGAAGGCATAACCTTTATACCAGCTGACAATTTTAAGATAGCGGATCAAGCATTAGACAATCCGCAAATGGCCGCTGAATTTGATCAACTGATGTTGAATCCCACTACCGAAGTAATGCCAGCCGGTCAAATCGATAGCGATCAAATTCGAGTTGGGCAATCAAATTCTCTCCAAGCTGAGACTTCTACAACGATAGGTGAAAAATTATTTCAAGGCGTTGGTGAAGTTAAAGAAAGAATGGATTCCAAATTTGAAACCGTCGCTGAAAAAGTAAATCACGTTGAACCCGGTGATGTGAAGGGATTATTAGAAGTGCAATACGAAATGTCTATGTTTCATTTTGAAGTGGATTTATATGGAAAAATTACCGGTGAAAGTGTTCAAAACGTAGATAAATTTTTAAGTCAACAATAATTTTATTAATAACGATTTTTTTTATTAAGACCAAGGGGAGGTTAAATTTTTTTTAATCATTGTCTTTGAGTTAATTGTCATTGAATAAAAAGAGTTAATTACACTAGTATTATATTCATTAAGATAAACGGAGAATAGTATGGCAGCACCAGCACCAGTAGGACAAGGCGATACCATGAGCATGTTGTTTGCGAAACTTTCTGTATTAATTCAGGAAGCAGATGATACGCTAAGAGAAAAAATCAAAGGTATGGAGATTACTGAATCCCCAGCGGGGGAAAGTGGCAGTGGTACTACTGGAAACGTTACACAGGAAATAAACCCTGTTGATTTATTAAATGTGCAGTTAAATATGAACATGTATAAAACCACTACTGATTTAGCAACCAACACCATGTCTACGGCACAAACTATTTTATCCGCCGTAAATCAAAACTTAAACATCAGATAATCTGGTGTTTTGCACGGATGCAAAAAACAAAAAAAGGCAGAGCAATCTGCCTTTTTTTATGTACATATTTTTTTACATTGAAATAGCATACATAAATCGTGTATATGGAAGACACAGAGTAAAAGTTAATGAGGATGTGAATTTTGGATTCCCAACGTTTAGCGCAAATAATTTATGAGTTATGTATTTTGACGATTAATCTTGGTCATCAGGATCAAACCAATATTCATTTGGCTAGTTTGCAGGCGCTGCATGAGGAGGCGATGGATTCTAGGGACGTTGATAAAACTGAAGCCATAAGTTTTTATACAGTTATGGCGAATGTTTATAATTTAATGATTATAGGAAAATCTCACCAGTCACTAGCATTGATGGATAAATGGCGAGATAAACATTCGGTGCATGACGCTGCACCTTCCACCACAGCTTTAGATCATCGTTGGTTAATTGAAGCGCTTTACGCTTTGCAATTGGTTTTAATGAAACAAATGCGCGAAGCGGAAAAAATAGTGCGTAAAGTTTCTGTTCAAACCGATTCTGAAAATGCTCGTGTCATGGCTGCATCCATGTTGCAAGATTATTTTTCGTACGAAAAAAAGAATGTTTTAATGCATCATTGAAAAAATGTATAAATAGTTCAAGATTATTGTCACCCAGAATTAGTAGGTTGAATTATCACATGTCGAGCATAAGCCATAAGCTAGTTACAGCATTTACCTTAAGTTGCCTGTTATTTTTAACGGGTTGCAAAACTAATCTATACGCAGGATTAGAAGAGCGTCAAGCCAATGAAATGGTTGCGATTCTTTTAGAAAATGGTATCGAAGTTGATAAAATTGTTGAGAAAAAAGGTTTAGTTGCTTTACAAGTTGACTCTTCTAAAATGCAACGCGCTATTCAATTATTAAATCAATTGGGATACCCAAAAGACGACTACGCGAATATGGGAGATGTGTTTCAAAAATCCGGATTAATTTCCTCACCGTTGGAAGAACGTGCGCGTTATATTTACGCTATTTCACAAGAATTGGGTGACACGCTGTCTCGATTGGATGGTGTATTAGATGCAAAAGTGCACGTCGTTATGCCTGAGATGAGTTCAAGTGGAGAAGAATTAACCCCATCATCTGCTGCTGTTTTTATTCGGCATAAAGCCGACATTAATCTTGAACCCTTTATTCCAAAAATTAAATTACTAGTGAATAACAGTATTGATGATTTGGATTATGAAAAAATAACCGTAGCGTTATTTCCTTCCATTCAAATTCAATCCGAAGAAGATCGCTGGCGTTCAATTTTAGGAATTCAAGTGACCAAAGATTCAGCGGTTATGTTGTATATCATTTTTGGTTTACTATTTTTGATTATTTTAGCAATAGCAGGTTCGTTGGGATTTATGGTTTGGAGGCAACGTCAACATGGACGTGCTGTTCTCTAGCGAAACCATACAGAATCCTGTTAGTCCGTCTCAGACTGATGACAAGATATGGTTATCGGATTATACGCCCCGAGAATGGATTGCTTTACGTGCTTTATGGCATAGATGGGAAGAGTTAAGTGTCGATTATGCACATCCTGCATGGGTTGATCCGAATTATAAAATTCAAGCATTACTGAATCAAAATCCAGAATTAACGTGGATATATAAATTAAAATCGTATCAATCGGCTTGGCCTGTAATTTCTCATCATTTATTGCAGATCGTCGCTAAAACTTCTGATTTTAATGCCGATGAATTAGATTTTGATTTGCACAGTCGAAAAGAATGGATTCATTCGGTACCAGCTTTTATGAACGTATTACGTTTTCCACAAGCCTGGATGCGTATGTTGGCTTTAAGTCGATTGCGATTAAGTTTTCATTTTGAAATTGATGGTCACATGAAGCGATTATGGATTAATCACTTAAGTGAAGCTGAAAAAACCTGGATCACACAGCCATTGTCTGAACAATCCTATGTAAATGCCTTATATGCTCGATTTCCTGCTGTGCGTTTACGTTATTGGTTATCGGCTGAAGCCAATGATAATCAACGCAAAGAAAAATTATTTGATTTAGGCATTGAAACATTTGGCGCATTTATTAATTCATTTCCTACCGCTATTAAAACGCGTTTATGTTTAGCGTTACCGCCAAAAAAATGGGATGAATCCATTTATCGAAGTTTTGAATTAGAGGCAAGTTCCTTGCGTCATCTGTTAATGGAGTTGTACACATGGTTAGAGATGAATCGCAGCCCTTAGGCTATTTAACCTTTGCTGAAAATCGTCCTGGTTATATTCCACTGGGACGTATTGTAAAAGCAAAAGATTTTACCGCGGTAACTACCGCTGAAAACATTATTCAGCAAGCACAGGATCAAGCCGAAATAATAAAAAAACAAGCTCAATTAGAATTTGAAGCGCAAAAAGCCGCGGGTTATCAAGCCGGACTTGCACTCGCGCAAGAAGAAAAAGTAATGTATTTAATGGCATTAGAAACGGAATTTAGTCAACGCATTGAAAGTTTTGAACACAAATTAAAAGTAATTTTTCCACAAGCCCTAGATTATTTGATGCAAGAAGTGGGTGAGTTAAAAGTTTTACAACAATGCGTTGCAAAAAGTATTTCGAATATTGTTCATGAAAAAAGTATTGTGATTAAAGT
>JAZKFP010000266.1:0-3886 GCA_040386355.1 Pseudomonadota bacterium
TTAGAGTACTTCACGACCAACATCTCCCTAGCCTCTAACTCTATTATCTGATCTTGGTTGATCAGAGTAGCTTTATGTTAAGCCTAGCAAGATTTTGGCAATGCTCCTGTCTGTGACAAGGTATTTTTCACTTTTGACACGTCGGACAAAAATAAGTGGCTCTTTGCCCTAGCACTTCTCGACAAATTGGTGTTCTGCATTTAATACAGGGCTGATTTTCTTGACCGTACACGCTCAGTGAATTTTGAAAATAGCCCGCCTGTCCATGACCATCTTTAAAATCTTTTAAAGTAGTACCACCCGCTTTAATTGCCTTTACTAATACTTGCTGAATAGCTTTATGCAATTTTGCATATTGCTTTGCACTAACAGTATTCGACAAGGTAGTAGGCTTAATTCTAGCTTGAAACAATGCTTCATTTGCATAAATGTTTCCCACCCCTACGACTATCTGAGCGTTCATGATTAATAATTTAATCGGGGATTTACGCTTTTGACCGATCGAATAAAGGTAATCTGCCGTAAAACTAGGAGATAAAGGTTCAGGACCCAAGTGTTGGATTAATGCATGGTTTATCCAATCTTCAGTCCAATGAATAGAACCAAAACGTCTAGGATCCGTATATCGCAAAATATCGCCTGTTTGAAAAACAAAATCGACATGATCATGTGGGCCGATCACTACAACTGGTTTTGCAGTCTTATCCAACCAACGTAAACGACCTGACATCCCTAAATGCAGTAGTACAGCACCGTTATCACACTTAAATACCAAATATTTACTACGTCGCATTAATTGATACACGTGTTGCTTTTTTAAGATACGCGGCAATTCAGCTGTGATAGGCCAACGCAAATTGGGATTACGCACAATAATTTGTTTGATCTGTTGTTTTTCGATCAACGGTGCTAATCCTGAACGAATAGTTTCAACCTCAGGCAGTTCTGGCATAAGTTAACCAAGAATTTTTCAGATGAAATAAGCTCACAAACATTATTTAAAATTCTGCGAGCTTAAAAAGAAAATAAAAAGTATTAGATAAGCAATATTAACTAATTAAAAAACCATAGGGCAAATTTAAAAGTGATCCTATTAAATAGGAACGTAATTTACACTAAAATCAATTTGCATAGAGCGTGATTGAGAAGTCCAATTTGCAAAAAACAATAATCCTGTACTTTTATCAATATAACCCGTTGTATAAACCCGATTAGGTAACACGATATCGTTCTCATCTAGAAAGATAAGATCCACTGCTGCAGCAATTGAAGAATTTGTTTCGCGTGGATTACCTATTACATATAAACCTTGAAATTCTCGAACGTCACCTATTTCATCTTGAAAATACGATGGCCCAAAATCATTTTCTGACAGAAAAAAATCACCGTTACGAAAAGTAATGGTTCGGGTTAAGTAAGTGCTGGCAGATGAATTATTCTCTGGTACATATAAAAAACGATTACTAGCCCAAGCTCCTTGTAATTGGAACTCAAATTCACTCATTTCTTCAGAAAATTCAAAGTCATTATTGTTATTAGAACTACCACCACACCCAGCAAGTGCAATAAAAAGTAGAAAAAAACTGATTCGCAGAGCTTTAGTGTTGAATAGCATGACTACTCCAGAGAGGCCTTAAATGAGTGACTTATTATTTGTGAGTTTGAGAGGAGCAGCAAGTAAAGGTTTCTACAATTTTAAGTTTTTTTGTTACAGAAATTGAGTTGTATACCCACAACGAACAAGTTTTAGAGCACTTGCGTGCCTTGAAGAGGCTAGCCATATGTGAGCAATCTAATTCCCAAAGAGCCTATAGTTGAGCAGGCTAAACCTTTTTACTCAAAAAAGTTAAGGTAAAGAGCGATACCAACAAAACCTAAAGCTCTTTCGCGAAGGGTAGGTTTAAGTTATAAATTGACGAAATACTGCACCCGCAATAAAACCTGCTGTTTCCGCTCGTAAAACATTCGCTTGCAAAGCTACTGTTTCAAATCCGGCAGATTTGGCAATAAGAGTTTCTTGTGGGGCAAATCCGCCTTCTGGTCCAATCGCATAAATAACTGAGCTTTGAATAGATAAAGATGATAGTTTTTCACCGCGAGGATCACATAATAATCGACATGTATCTTGATGGGGTAAGCTTGCCAACCAGTCTTCCAATGATTTAAAAAACGTACAGTCAGGCAGCCAATAACACATCGATTGTTCTGCGGCACGCTGCATAATATTTAAAAATCTTTCCATTTTTTTTTCTTCTAGTTTTCGTCCGCCTTCCGAATAAACGCTTGGAAAGAGAGAAATTTGCGTCACACCGATTTCGATCGCTTTTTGGACAACCAAATCTAAACTATTACCTTTCAAAAGCGCTTGACCTAAATGCAAAGTATAATTTAAGTCTTTCAATTGCTCAGGTGCATTCAATTTAAAATAACAGTGATTTTTTGAAATATCCTCTAATGTGCCTAAAGCAATTTGGCCTTTACCGTTAAAGAATTGAAAAGAATCTTCTACCTCTGCACGTAATACGCGTGTCAAATAATGATAGTTTTGGTCTTCTTTGCCAATATAAAGGTCTGCAGATAATTCATTTTGAAAAATTCGTTTTGGAACAGACATGAAACTACCTTAAATAATGAGTTGCAGCAGCAATACCATCTAGCGCTACTTCACACATCAAATCAATTTCAGATTTTGAAATAACATAGGGCGGCATAAAATAAATGACTGAGCCAAGCGGTCGTAATAATACACCACGACTTAATGCGTGTTCATACACTGTTAAACCAATACGTTGCTGCCATGGAAAGGGCTGCCTTTTTCCATCTTGCATTAGTTCAATCGCTGCAATCATTCCTGTTTGTCGAACATCAGCTACAAAGGGATGATGTTTAAATATTGTTAATTTTTTTGAAAGATATGCAATTAACTCTTTATTTTTTTCTAATATATTTTCGTGTTCAAATAAATCTAAGGTAGCATTAGCTGCAGTGCACGCTAAGGGATTACCCGTATAACTATGAGAATGCAAAAAGGCTTTTAAAGAAGAATAATCATCGTAAAAAATATCGTAGATAGCATTCGTTGTCATCACAACTGACAAAGGTAAATATCCGCCAGTAATTCCTTTGGATAAACATAAAAAATCTGGATAAATATCCGCTTGCTCAAGCGCAAATAAAGTTCCGGTTCGACCAAAACCTACGGCAATTTCATCCAGAATTAAATATACGTTATATTCATCACAAGCTTGACGTAATCGTGTTAAATAAATGGGATGATACATTCGCATGGAACCTGCGCACTGCACTAAAGGCTCAACGATTACTGCGGCAATTTCCTCGTGTCGTTCTGCTAATAATTTTTCCATGTGTACAAATTGCTGTAATGAATATTGTTCCCACGTTTGATTTTCATTTGCGTAAAAACAATCCGGACTTGGTACACGCAGTGTTTCAATTAATAAGGGTTGATAGGTATCTCGATACAGCTGAACACCACCAACTGCTAACGCAGCGAGCGTTTCACCGTGATAACTATTTTCCAATGCAACAAATTTTGTTTTTTTAATTTGACCTTGATTTTTCCAGGCATGAAAACTCATTTTCAGTGCAATTTCAATTGCACTGGATCCATTATCTGCAAAGAAACATCGAGTTAATTCAGAAGGGGTTTTTTCAACTAATCGTTCTGCTAAACGAATGACTGGTTCATGCGAAAAACCCGCAAGTATCACATGATCTAATTCTTCTAATTGATTTCGTATTGCTTGATTAATATAAGGATGACAGTGGCCGAATAAATTAACCCACCACGAACTAATTGCATCTAAATATTGACGGCCATCAAAATCTTCTAACCACACACCTTTACCACGACGAATCGGAATCA
>JAZKFP010000267.1:0-9694 GCA_040386355.1 Pseudomonadota bacterium
TTTCTACATTTAACCAATCATGTAATAGAAACTGCATGTCTTTACGCGGAGCGATGTAATTCGGCATTATTCACCTCAAACTTAAATCATGGAAACAACAATCAAAATCATCAGAAAATATGACTACTTTGATAAAAATATATCTAGGGATAGCGCACCTGGATAGGCTTATTCATGACCTTAAGGTCCACAGGAACGGACTTCAAAGTTTTTTTCTAAAGAAATTTCAGGCTTAAAATTTATATTCTCTAGACCAAAGCCTTTCTTATGGATTTAGATCAGCTATTGTTTAGAAAAATACCAAACGCAGAATGGTTTTCACGGGTGTTGCTCTACTCATTCGCCTGCTCACATACTTTTAGTATGCTGCGCGGGCTTATTTCGCGAGCGCCTACGGGAAAACCATTCTACATTAGGTGTATACCCTTTCGGACCAACCATCGGCAGACGCACAACGTGCCATGAATGAACAAATACCTCAACCCCAGTCACGAAAAAAAATCGATCCAACCGGTCAGATTTCTCATTCCATGCGAGATCGCTCTGCCGACTCAAGCCAGACACATGACTATTTGGAACAAGCAGAACTTGTAGAGTTTGATTCTTTCTTTAATCGACTACAGCGCATGGCAGTCGCCTGGTTAAACCATAGTTCAGGATTAACTGTTTCTTATCCGGTTGAACAACTTATTTATACATTGGAATCTGACCAAAGCCTTGAACTGTTTCACCAAGAGCATCCCAATACACAACCTAGCGAGTGGCTATTAGGCGAACTCATTCAAATGACATTTCGACTACAAGATAAAACACTGGATCAAGCGAAAGCTCAAAAAATTCGTCAAGATTTGACACGTATTTTAAACACCTATGACACCTTCGTATATGAGCAGCGCAATCAATCGCATATTGATTGGCAACGCGTAGATAAAGAACCTCAATTAGCGCCTGAAACTTTATCTGTTAAAAATTCTGAACCAAAGTGGATAAAGACCATCAAAAATTTATTAAATCGTCGCCCACCTCAGTAACATTTTTTTCTAGAAATTTAATTCTTCTTGTAATTTCATGGGGTGCCAGCTTGCATAAGAGCGCTCAGGATTGAAACGTTTTAAATATGAGGACAAGCCTAAATACGGCATAGTTAATTTTTCTTTAAGTGTTTGAATATTTTCTGCTTGATACGGCATTTCTCGATCTATTTCGCTTGCAATCCAACCTATTGAATTAATACCTTGACTATTTAATAATTCTTTCGTTAGTAACGCATGATTTAAACAACCCAGCTTTAAACCAACCACTAATAAAATTGGTAAACCCGATTGCTGAATCCAATCAATTAACAATAAATCGTTTGCAATTGGTACCGATAATCCACCAACACCTTCAAGCAAAGCAATTTTAAAAGGTTTTATTTGATGAGCTTGCTGAATTGAATCTATTGTCGATTGATTTAGAAAATCCAGTGTTAAATGCATTTTTTGTTTAGCTGCTGCGATATGCGGAGAACAGGCGGAACGTAGAACAATTGGATTAATCTGATTTAATGAACGATTCGGTTGCACTAACTGTAATAATTTTGCATCTTCATTTTTCCATTGATTCTCAAAAAATTCAGCGCCAGCTGAAATGGGTTTCATCGCAAACACATCGGGCAACCACGTTTGCAGTATTTGCGCGACGCGCGTTTTACCAATACCGGTATCGGTTCCAATAATCCAGCAACCTTTTGCATTTAAATTGGACAACGTTGTGCGCAGATCCAAAGTACTTTGTAGTACAATCTGAGCTGACCCGTCGGATGACGAAATTGCTCCATTGCTTGTAAAAATTTCTGCCATTGATATTTTCCTATTAATCCTGCACCGGATATACGAGCGACATGTCCACCCATACTTCGAAAAAGATTACGCAAATCCTTAACCGACTCACATTCTAATTTTTCATATGAAATTTCAAAACGCTGGACGTTAAAATCCGCTAGGGATAACGCATTAAACCATTCTTGTTGAGAGGGAAATCCATAAAGATTAGGCATTAATTTAGATTCTTGACCTGCATTAATTAATTCTTCTAACGATCCTGCAATTGGTATTGCCGCAATAAAATAACCTTTCTCTGTATTGATGCGCGAAATTTCTTTAATAGCTTTTAATGGATTACACCAATGCAATGCAAATGAACTTACAATATTTTGAATAGAAGAATGTGCAAAAGGTAAGTTTTCAATATCGGCATTAATTACAGATATTTTATTTTTTTGATATATTTTGCGGCACATTTGAAATGACAAATCTAATGCACACTGTAATTGATTATTTTTTTCTAATAACAAAGAAACCGCGCCGGTACCTGCGCCTAAATCTATCCAACTTGATCGTTGACAAGAAACAATCCAATTTTTAATTAATTGATGCGCAACCTTGTGTTGTAACTCTGCGGACTGATCGTAGGTTTCAACTACAGCATCAAAAGCAGATTTTAATTTGATAGAAGACATTACAAATCAATCTCTCTACGACCTTCACGAGATTGACATAATGCATCAATCAAAGCATGAATATCTGCTTCTTCATGCGCAGAAGATAAACTGATACGTAAACGACTTGTACCATTCGGCACGGATGGTGGTCGAATGGCGGGAACCCAAAAACCTTTTTGCGCTAAATCTTCTGCCATTTTTAACGTAAGATTTTCATTTCCTAAAATAATCGGTTGAATATGCGTCGTCGAAGAGGAAAGAGTAAATCCATGTCGAATTAATTCAGCACGCAATAATTCAATTAAATTCTGTAATTTGTGACGGCGCCAAGATTCATTTTGAATTGCTGACAGCGTCAAATGCATCGCTGAAATTATTAACGGCGATAACGCAGTATCAAACATATAGGTACGAACATATTGTCGCATCCATTCGCATATTTCTTTATTCGCTGCGACAAAAGCGCCCATACCACCCATCGCTTTTCCCAACGACGCGGTATAAAAATCCAATTGATTTACTGAAATTTTTTGCGCTTCCGCAATACCTTTACCCGTTACGCCTAACACACCAAACCCATGCGCATCATCCACGTAAAGCGGCACGTGAAATTCATCAGCAATTGTGCAATATTTTTTTAAATCTGGATAATCACCGTCCATGCTAAAAACACCATCAGTAATCCACAACGCTGCTGATTTTTTTTGCCAAGCTTGTATTAAATGTTCAGAATCTAAATGAGGATAACGTTGCAATTTTGCTGAACTTAATCGGACTCCATCAATTAATGATGCATGACAGAGTTCATCCATAAATGCGACTTGACCAACTTGTAGCCATGCACTTAGCACACCGAGATTTGCGTGATATCCACTAGAAAAAAGCACTACCTCTTCAACTTCAAGAAATTTAGCAATTCTTTGCTCTAGTAATTGATACGAACTATCGTAGCCTGTCACCATTGGTGAAGCGCCAGAACCGAAACCGTGACTGCTATTTATTTGATGAGAATTTATTTTGGTGAATAATTCATTTAATTTTTCATCTTGGCTTAAACCCAAATAATCATTACTTGCAAATGAAATATACGAATGATTATTGATTGTAATTCGGCCTGGAGCGCGATGCTCAATAGTAGGCGGCTGTCGATAACGACGTTGTTGATGTAATGTTTCAAGACTCGAACGTAATTTATCTGAATCGTATCTTTTTTCTGAGTCGCAGCTCTTTTCTACATCGTATTTATTTTCTTTATCAGATTTATTTTCTAAATAGTAATTTTCCGATGTCATGCCGGATAAGCCAAATCATATTTTGTATTTTGAATTGAATTTGAAGATTCTAGCACCACCGACGTCAAACCAAGTCGCTGAAACAAATGCGCATCTCGATCGGTCGCTGGATTATCGGTTGTTAATAATTGTTCACCAAAGAAAATAGAATTCGCCCCCGCAAAAAAACACAAGGCTTGCGCAGCATCATCAAAAGTTTCTCGACCAGCGGATAATCGTAATACTGCCTTAGGCATTATTAAACGCGCTATTGCAACTGTACGAATAAATTCAAACACATCGACAGGCGGAGCATTTTCTAATGGCGTTCCAGGAATAGGGACAAGTTGATTAATTGGTACACTTTCTGGATAAGGATTTAAATTTGCTAATTGTTCCAACAAACGAATTCGATCAAAGCGTGATTCGCCTAAACCTAAAATTCCGCCGCAACATATTTTCATTCCAGCGTCACGTACTAAACGTAGCGTTTCTAATCGATCTTCATAACTGCGAGTCGTGATAATCGAAGCGTAATGTTCCGCCGACGTATCAAGATTGTGGTTGTAATAATCCAGACCCGCTGCTGCTAATGTTTGCGCTTGTTCATTCGATAACATGCCGAGTGTTGCGCAACTTTCTAAACCAAGCGCTTTTACGCCGCGAATCATTTTAATAACTACAGATAAATCACGATCTTGCGGTGAACGCCACGCAGCGCCCATACAAAATCGAGTTGCACCTTGTTCTTTTGCAGCTTTCGCAGACTCTAAAACTTTTTCAATAGCAATTAATTTTTCTTTTTCAAGATTGGTATTGTAGTGGCCGCTTTGCGAGCAATATTTGCAATCTTCAGGACATGCGCCGGTTTTAATACTGAGCAATCGACTAAGTTGAATTTGATTTACATCGTGATGAACACGATGCATTTGGTGTGCAGCAAATAACAGATCATTAAATGGTTGTTGGAAGAGATAATCGATATCGGCCGTTTCCCAAGTGACACGGTTGGATGCAAATTGGAAAAGGCTCATGGTTGAATGTCCGAATATAAGTATGTGCGGGTGATATGTTTTTTTATTTTATTCGTCCCGATAGGACGAGATATGCATGAATTCCATTTTTTTATATATTGGCGCGTTTGTACATTTGCACAGGCGTGACGCACCTACCTAGAATCATATGTCGCTACGCGACAGCAATAGCCATCATTCAAGAAGTTGTTGTTGAACAATATCCAAATTGCGATGGCGGATATCTTTACCCTTCACGACATAAATTACATGCTCGCAAATATTACGCGCGTGATCACCAATTCGCTCTAACGCTCGTAAAGCCCAAATCACTTTTAACTCGCGTGAAATGCTACGCGGGTCTTCCATCATGTAGGTAACTATTAATCGAATAGCCGCTTCGTATTCTAAATCTACAGAGCGATCTTGTTGCGCCACCGATAATGCGCTCGCTACATCAAAACGCGCAAAAGCATCGAGCGCATTACGCAACATTTCACGAACTAAATTACCAATATGCCGAATCTGAATATAACCGTTTGGCGCTCCGCCTTCTTCCATCAGTCCTAAAGCAAGTTTCGCAACTTTATTAGCTTCATCGCCGATTCGTTCTAAATCAGTAATGGCTTTAGAAATTCCAATAACCATTCGTAAATCACTTGCTGCTGGATGTCTTAATGCAAGAATACGATTGCACTCTTCATCAATGCTGATCTCTAAACTATTAATGCGTACTTCTTCATCACGCACTTGCTCAGCCAAGATAGCGTCTGCGTCGACCAACGACGTTACCGCATTGGCAACTTGATTTTCGACAAGCCCACCCATCGACAGAATATGCGTCTTTAGCTCTTCCAACTCTTGATTAAACTGTTGGGAAATATGAGAAGAAAAATTTGACTTGTTGAGATCCAAAGCGCACCTCGATGCATGACATTCAGGAAAATGTTTTAAAAAATTTAGTAGATTGTGTTATGGCACTAAAGCGCGAATTTCTCAAGAACAATAACAATACCCTAGAAATCTTTCAAATTTATATAGTTAAACTGACTGCAATAACCAAATTTATGGAAGCATTACGTCAAAAATTTGCTAGTTAGAATGCCAAGTATATAAAGCCATATTAAGTATTAACATATAAATGTTTCTAAAGAAGTAAAGGAAATTATTCAATCACTTGTTGAGTTAGTAAAAATTTGCCTTCTCTGTTAAGATCGTATGTCAATAAATAATAGATTTTTTAATCCTAATTCATTACGATTTGGTTCTTTAGGAAATTATATCTTCTAAAAATTTTACAAGCGCGGCGAAAGGACCTTATCCAGCAAAGTTACTATTTCTTCTATGTTTTTGAGATACAAAGCGAATGCCTTCCATTTCCTCAAGTTTTAATCCAAACCAAGATTGTTGTTTTTGCCTCAATTCCTTTGCATCAACTGCCAATGATCCTATTTATCAGATAAAACCTATTCAGCTGACAAGCTGTTCGCATAAAATTCACAATCGGTGCATGCGGCAAAGACAAGCGACTATTGTCTGCTATTTTTGTAATCCTGAAAAACTTCGCATTGCTGAAATTCTTAAGGCAGGTATAGACAAAGGTATTTCTCAGTACAATGCTGAGACCCAACATTATGAACTAAGGTTTATACGAGCCGCTGCCGCGTTAGTGATAGGTGCTCTAATGCATTATTCAACTTCTACGATTACCTCCCATTTCCCTGTTACTGTTGCCAATAAAAATATCACCTTAAAAATTGTTGTTTTAATGAAATATTTCTTGATGCTAAGCCTGAACAGAACTAGTAAATTCAATGGCGTTTATAAAAATATTAATCATGCATTTGGCTGTAAATAAAATTTAAACTATTTCATTTACAAAATATAACAATAAAAAAATTTTAATTAGTTAACTTTAATAATCTAAAGCTAACTGATTAAAATTATAAAATCCATATGATACCTTCTAGCAGCCTAATAGTCCGTACTGCAAAAAATCTTCAAAATTTCATGTCAAATCTTCCAACCTTACCCATTCGACAAACTGAATCAACACCACCAATCAACTCTGAAAATTCTGGCTCTACATTACCTATCAATCAAGAATTCAGCATTAAAAATTGGGCATCGCACCGTTTTGAACTATCCATTGACCAAAAAACATTTTTAATTGAATCAGCTGAAGATTTATTAAAAGCTTGTCTTGAAGTTACTAAGGATGCATTAAAAGGATTGCGTTTAAGTGCTTGGATTTTGTACGCACGTGAATTATCCACAGACAATAGCGTTAAAGATGCCGTGGCTACACAACATTATTCATCAGAAGCAGTTGCAAACACTACTACTCATATAATGGATGGCCAAAATCAAGAAATTTGTTCATTTCAACTTTACAATAAAATACCACTCACTGAACCGAATGTATTAGGTGCATTTTCAGGAAATATTACTTTCAATAAAGCGCTTCAAGTGAGCACGCTTACTCATGTTCTTACCAACATTGCCACTGGACTTGAGAATTATCGTCAATTACATCGTACGGAAAGACAAATTTTCCAAGCTATTTTAAAAACCGTTACTGAATTCCAGCCAAATAAACCGTTAACTAGTGCGACATCGCCCCACCCTAAGCTTAAAAAAATTGTAGATGGTATTAACAAAGCTACTATCCAATTAAGCGCTTTAGTTGCTCGAGCGTATTTTAGTGGATTATTTGCTACAGCCGGAACATCTATTGCTTCGGATCAAATTAATAACAGCGTTATGAGCGAAGAAGCGCATTCGCTAGACATAGATAATCCATTTACAGCAAATTGTATAACCAGCAATGGTCAATCGGTTTTAGAGTTTGCTGGCATGCGGACCACTTCTGTAACTCAGCCTACAAGCTATTTAACCGATGTTGCCCCTTTAGCAAAAACATTACCCTTTATAGTAATGGGTTGCGTAGGTGCTCGTTTTCTTGCTGAACGAGTTCAAGGATCCATGCGGCATGCTTCAGTTGCATCGGAAGTAAAACAGTGCGTTGAAGAAGTGCTCTGCTTTAGTAAATTTGGCGCACAAGCAATAATGCATGAAGAAGATTTTAAAAATATAGCGGATTTAATACATAAAAGATTAGTAGTTGTAGGTCAAGCCATTCCTAATGCTCGATTTCATAGTGAAATACAAAGAAGCTGCCAAAATATTTTTGAAAAATCATCCGTTACTTTATCATTAAAAGAAAAATATATTTCGCTGCGGCAGGAAAGAGATCATGCTTTGGCAATTTCCCCATCCGATGTTGAACAGGCCGAATCTAATTCAGTTGCAACTGATACAAGTATTGATTTTCTAACTACACAGCAGCGTCTACTATTAAATCATTTGTTAGAAAAAACTCACGATCCAAAAAAAATAACGTTGCAAAATTCTATGCAGCGTTTAGCGATCAAACGTAATAGAGGTTTTACCTATGAATCCTCACGCTGGATGGAAAATTTAAGTCATAGTTTAGCCCGCATTAGAGGTATTCCCGGGTTAGTTAGTCCTTGGGAAGGGCAATCTCTTTCTAAAGATTCAACCATTCCTATTAATAATATTTCAAATTTCGCTGATGGAAATATTAGCGTGAAAACAACGGGAACTTTATTTACTCCTGCATCTGAAATTGCTGGCACTGTTGTCCCGATTGGTTTTATTGTAAGTCTTTACTTGTTCTCAAGCTTAATGCGTCTAGCCTCTATAAGCATTAATCAAGCTCGCTATAGTGATTATCAAAAAAAAGAATTGATAGAAATAATTTCTGAAGAAGTGACTATTGCAAAAAAACAAGGTTTTAGTTATCAAGCGTGTTGTAATCGGGTTGCAGAAGCTATTACGTGTTATTTAAAGCAAAGCACAGACGAATCTATTTTTAGTAATTTACCAGATTTTTTGAAAACTCAAAAAGAAAATCCTGCAGAATTAAAAGCACAAATTTCGCAATTACTGATTCCTTATTTTAATGACGATAATAATTCGAGTGATGAACTGATTGCCCGGCCACTTCGGATACCAGCAATTAAAGAAACTTTAGCCCATCATGTTGAAAAAATTGGACAATTCATCTTACGTGAAGTACTACGAACAGGATTTTTATACATGTTGGCGGAAGATGTAGTTATTACATCACAAGAGCCAATTAGTATGGATATAGAGCATCAAGGTGATTTTTTTTCTAATAATAGCACTTCTTACCCTGCACATTTTAATTCTACTAGCATTAGGGAGATTGAGCCCCAAATATTGCGCTTAGGCAAGCCATTGACAGTTGCCCCGATAATTGCTGCTGCATCAATATTAGCTGGAACTGCTTTTTTAGCGTCACATATGCGGCAACAAGCTACAAAAGAGAGGATACATAATATGATGTGGAAATCAGAAGAATTTCCTCAACTTCTTAAAAAAGCGCTTGCCGATTTACCCAATACTGAAAGTTAAAAAAAATTTAAATTGATAATTTTTAATTTACTGCAGTTTTAACCGCAACAATACTCCCCAGCTTTCCCCCGCGCGCGTTGATTTTAAACATTCCCACGCTGTTAGTTCAGGTTGCAATTGTTCCCAACTCAATTCGCTTTCTACGTATACCAATGCAGGCTGGCTTGTCCATTTGTGCAGCCAACTCAAAATTGGAATGACTAATCCTTTTTGAAATGGTGGATCTAAAAAAACTAAATCAAAGATTTTATTTTCTAGAGGAATTTCTGGTAATTGCAGCCATTGATGAATATCGGCTTGGATAATATGTGCTTTATCTTCAACTTTAAAATCACGCGCAATTTGTTTGAGCTGTATACAAATCTCCACTTGTGATTCAACCAACACCACTGAAGCTGCACCGCGTGATAACGCTTCCCACGCTAACGCACCACTTCCAGAAAATAAATCCAAAACATGCGCGTTTT
>JAZKFP010000268.1:0-2786 GCA_040386355.1 Pseudomonadota bacterium
ACATGCGAGTCACAACCGTATTGCGGACCTAATCGATTGGCATCGGCACGACGTGCTAAATGCCCACGATTCCACTGCCGTCCTGTACCTCGATACGAATCATCAATGATTTTTTCACTATTAAAGAATTCTCGCTCAAGATTAAATAATTCCAAATCATACCAAGGAGAGGGTCGCTCCCATCCCAAAGCAGGTTGTTTATGGAAATTAGCTTTTAGATGCATTGACACCCATGTGGGTTGCGCCCATAAATCCGGGTTACCATCGCGATCATCGTCGTCGATATCATCAAGAGAAGCCACAAAACTTCCGCCATCATACAGTCGCTCACGTTGTTGCGGCGCAAAACGATAATGGTCATAGCCTTGTGGAGTTTTTAATAAAAACGGTTGCGTCGGGCAAGCACGATTTTTGGTAGTAATAGTTTTAGAAGGTGATTTAGAAACGAGTGTTGAAGGTGATTCCGATTCAGATAACGACTCAAACTCCTCAAATCGATTTGAAATTTGCATTCCATCTTCTGGAAAAAATTCAAAAATAATTAAACCGATTATGGCAATTATGAATGTTGCTAGTCGTTTTCGCCCGCGTGGCTTACGTTGCCAAACAGGCTTCGGGTAATACTTTTTAGAAGATGAGCGACGTTTTCGATAAGTCATTGAAGATAAAACCTAAGAGATAAAACTTATTGAATGTAGAAAAGAAAATGTACTACCGCGAGTGTAAACCATTGAACAACATGCAGTTAGCTTCTCAAGCTCTCATCTAAAAAATGGGGATTTTATAGGCGACATTTTGCAGACAAAAATTCTGGGCTTTACCTGCTAAGCTACTGAATAATACGATAGAAACCTGTATTTTCATCACGACATTTTGACCGACATCGATAGCTTAAAAAACTCAGAGCAGCTTAGCAACAGAGTCGAGACTCATGGTTTCGGACCTTTTCGATTTCAAATTGGTGTTGATATAGCGAACGCACAAGAGAACTCCTAAAACACTTTTCTAATGTTTAATAACAAATTGGCAGCGTTCAAGTACGGGCGAAAAATGTTTCCCCCCTACGGTATCAGTTAACGATTGAATATTTAAAAAGTGTTTGTAGTGGTTCAATACATTTTACAGCGACAATGCCAAACAATTGAAAAAAGAAATGATGCAATCCATTGATGCGCATCTAGCGTTTTGTAAAAAGCATAAATGTAAACCGAGCAAACCCTTCCCAGGTGAGTTTTTGGTTCGAACGACGCCGGAAAAACATGGTATGTTTACCGCTGCCGCTAAAACATCGGGAATGAGTTTGAATAAATGGGTGGATCATATGTTGGAAAATGCGTTACGAAACACACACCATCTTTAAATCAATTAGTAAAAATTATCTATGTTAAAGCATTCAGAAATAATCGGTGATTATATCACTCAACCTGTAATTGAAGATTACATTAAACATGGCAATCAGATTGATTTAATCTTAAAATTTTCTTCGCTAGAGTGCACATTCTTCACCTATGCAAAATTTGTGAATAAACCAGTTGTTCGACAAATATTAACGCAACGACATGATCCAAGAAATTTTAAAAATATTCATCGCGCTATGAATTGGGCTAAGAACATTGGGTTTAAATCGGTCCATATGACGGTAGACCTTTCGTGTTATGCAATTGATTGACAGTGATTAAACCTACAAGTAAGAATTACCATTTTTAGTAGTATGAGCTCTTATGAATCTCCCCAAATGCAGTTTAAAAAATAGCCTCTCAGAAACTGATTTATTAATAGCAGCCGAACAAGACACTCTTGAAAAAATTCTAGTTGTCGAAGTTGAAAATGGTTTTTGCGTTTTAGTTGAAATGAAATGGGCTAAAGACAAAAAATGGTTTATTTCTACCAGACGTGAGCGTCATTCTCCTAGATTATTTAAAGACCTGAACCGTTTAAATGCATTTTTAAAAGAGCATTTCCCATTTACCAATTACGTTTTAAAGCGGAATGGTTCTTTGTAATTTTAAATAATTTTTTCATTTAAGATTTACTCATACTTATTAATTTGAATCTGCGTATATTTAAAAATAAACGATAAAGCACGACAACGTGATTTGAAGCAGTTAAAAGAAATAAATTGATAATTCAGGATAAAGAAGGCCGGATTTTATCCGGCCTTTAGTTAGAATTTAGATTTCTGACATAAGTGTTTTTTCTAAAGCTTCTAAAGCAATTTCATCTGCTTCAATTGCTTTATCTTTAGGTGTTTCGGCATTTGTGTACATAGAAGCTAATCGTCCCGAAGGCGTTTCAACAAATTTATCATCATTCTCTAAACGTAATTGAGGAGACACTGAAGAACCATAATCAACAATTCCTATCCTTAAATTTTTATTAACTATAATATTTTCTTGTCTAATATCTCGGTGATAACTGCCTGCAAGATGCATTTTTTCAACGAAAGATTGAGTGTTTAGAAAGATTTCTTTGCGCTGGCCTAGAGACAAAGTATTATTTTTTAAAAAGTTGCTTAATGTTTCACCATCTATTTTTTTCATTACGATTTTAAGTTCACTACCATCAGAATTTAATGACCAACTTTTTAAAGTCGGGACCAATGCGTCTTCGACTGCATGCATTTGATATAACGAGATCAATTCATGACAAACACGAAATGCCATAAACTTAGCATTTCCGGATAAAATAGAACGGTTTTCACTTGTATGACGCGTTATATCAGACAATGCTTTAATTGATTTATCTATATCAATAACTTTAATAACACTGTCGCTATCTTCTCTAGA
>JAZKFP010000269.1:0-2671 GCA_040386355.1 Pseudomonadota bacterium
TGGCGGAGGAGGTGGGATTTGAACCCACGAAGGACGTTAATCCTTGCCGGTTTTCAAGACCGGTGCTTTCAACCGCTCAGCCACTCCTCCATCTAGAAAGCAGTTCAGAATCTTGGTTGTATAACAACGTAAGACCCCTTGCGGTGAAGGCAGTATCCTAAAGGAATAAGAATAATTGTCAACCATTTTGCACGCGAGTCTGTAAAATCTCTCTGTCTGATTATCTTTTGAGCATATTGGTTATGATTTCTTTACTCGTTACTGTTCCTGCAGAAAGTTCAAGAATGCTTTGGCTATTGAATTTTTTAGAGTCGAATGCTTTAAGTTCGATTTGTATATTCTTATCCGATGATGCAGCTAGAGTTGCGGTTAAACGGGTGAGTGATGAAAGTACTTTATGTTCAATACAAAAACGTTTGCACGCTTGGGCTAAATCTAACAACTATCGCATTCCAGTGTGTCGTACCGCGCTAAAAAATAGTGCATCAGATTCTATGGAATTAGCAGATGGTTTTGAAGTGAGCGAGTTAGGTCAGTGGGTAGAGGACAGTGCTAACGCACGTCACGTGTTGCATTGGGGAGATGTTTAACGATGTTGGTATTTCATTACCGAAGCTCAAATGAACACAGTTTATACCAAGGTCTGGAAGCCGCAGCTTGTGCAGTCGCGCTAGGACAAAATATTAAAGTTGTTTTTAACTCCAATTCATTACATATAATGAAAAATTATCTTTTGAAAAATTCAGGTTTAGATCTTGACGATTATTTAATATTGTTTGATTCATGTTGTGTTGTATTGGGGGCAGATGAAAACATCATCTCTTTTTTACCTCAAGCAAAATCGATTTTAGCTTTTTAATTTACCACTGTATTATTTTATCCGCCTGTTGAATCAATTCATGTAACTGTTCTGAATTAATAATAGGGTGATCTTTGAATTCTTTTTCATAAGATTCTTTTGGGTAAGGTAACCAAATTCGGTAATCCAATGATGAAACCTGTTCTAAGTAACTTGAATGGGCGTCAGGCCATAAAACATATATATCATTTGGTTGTGGATTAAACCGCCCATTCGTGGTTTCAGGGTTTGATATTAAATATAAAATCATAGAATTACAGAATCATAAAAAGTTAACCGGCATTTTGTAAGAAGACACGAATCGATGGTAAAAAAGCGCTATCTGGTAAGCGAGCGTCGCTACGTTTTTTTCGTGGTTTATCTAATGGTTGAGGAGAAAGAGCTGTGTGATTAGGTAATTGGTGTGTTGTACCTTTTTTCGCCGGTACAAATGCGGGCAATGATAAATATCCTAAATCTTGTTCTTCACCATTCTCCCAAAATATTTTTCCTTTAACAGAATGTTTATCTACTAATTGAACTTTGCGCAGTCGCAACCGTTCTGTCGGCGTAAGTTGATACAAATTTTCAAGTTGAAGTTTTAAATGCGGCATTTCAGCGTCGCGCGCAAGTTTAGATAATTCGCGCTCGCAGTCATCGAACGATATTTTTTGTATAGAGCGTCGACCACGTACCCAACTCAAATTAATAAAGCGGGGTGCTTCAGGTAATAGCGTGAGATGACGCGTACAATGACGAATATGGACGCGTTCAAATCCTGCATGTGCCAAAATATCGTGCACGATTTGCCCGCTTTGCGTAACAGATAAAGGTTGTCCTTGAGACGATTCACGAATAGCTCGAATGCATGCCGTAAAATTATTTTTTTCATCATTAATTTCTTGGATTAATGGAAATAGCGACTGCGGCACGCATAATAAACCAGGCATTTGCCACGTATCACGTCCATCCCCGCTGTGTCTGTGGGTAAGCGTTATGACAAGCGATGCAGCAGCATGAAAAGGGTGTTGCGTTGTTACCTGTTCTTGAGCGGACCATTTTGCGCTGTCTTCAACTTCAATAATCCAACCATTCCATTTAGGATGTTCATTACCTAACTCAATCAGTGCATCGTGCAACACATGTGTTTGATTCCAAATTTTTTGAAATGAATCTACTAAATCTTTTGCTTGGAACATGGGGATACCCATCCATTGGTTTTATACGTAAATTTTAATAGCATACAATCTAGCGCGTTATCTTAAAACCTTTTAACCAAAAAGTAAAAAGTTTAAAAAATTTTTAATAATGATAAGTTGATATAATCTAAAAAATTTTTAAAAAAAGACAAAATATATTTTAATTATTTATTGGATAATGTTTTATGAAAGTTGTTTTGTGGGAAAGTACATGCGGGCGAATAATTATTCTTCCTACGGCAAGCGTTAGAGATTTAAGTATTTTAAGAAAAGTGATCATTATATACCGAATGCAGATTGGTTTTCCCGTAGGCGCATGCGAAATAAGCCCGCGGAGCCTATAAATATATACCCGTAGCGAATGAAAATTAGGTGTTTACCATGATCTTTTTTTCCACTTGCTGTGTTGCTTTTCCTTGCGTAAAGCTTTGGCTACGCAGCGTCAAAGCGCCTTGCGATTGAAAAAAAATATTCATGCTAAACCGTTTCACTTGTCCGGCCGCTGCCTTTAGTCGCGGCGCGCGAAGCGCCCTAATTTTCAAACGCTACGGGTATATACCCGTAGCGTTTGATTTTTAAGTGTAATGATTGATTGTATCATTTAAAATAGTTTCTTAATTTTTAAGTATGGACA
>JAZKFP010000270.1:0-7352 GCA_040386355.1 Pseudomonadota bacterium
AAATTGCGTTGTTTTACTGCTTGATTTAAAGAAAGATGTTGTTTTTCTTGTAAAGTTTGAAGGGAGGTACGTTGTGCATTAATGTCGACCATCATACTTTCTAAATGTTGAAAAAGTAATTTATTTTTTTGAATAACACCTTGAGAATCTTGATAAATATGTTCAATCGATGAAAGACGATCATTAACATCCTGACTGATTTCGTCAACATGATTTCTTGCGTTTTCAATTATTACTACCTTTTCTAATACGGCAGTTGAAATTTCAGCGTGTTGTTCTTGAATTGATTCAATTTTTTGAACAACATCTTCTCGTGTTTCTTGAACTTGGATTGCAAGTTCCAAAATTCTTTCTTTGTTTAAAAGTGTGTCTTTAGATAGTTTTTGAGTTTCTTTTAAGTTTTCTTCAATAATAACGATTTGTTCTACGCAAAGTTGGGTCGCAGATTCCATAGCACGTAAAGCATTTTCATTTTTAATTTTCAATTCTTCTAAAATACAATATTGCTGCTTTATATCAATGAAGCGTGCTTCAGATTTTTCCACCAGATTTAACGCTCTAGCTTCGATTCCTGTAAGCATATGAATCGTACGATCTGCTTTTCCAATTATTTCATGTGCCGCTATTTCTTTTTCATCGTATTTTGCAAATATATTTTTTAATTCTTCACGTAATTCTCTAACCTGTTGTAACTCTGAGTTAACATTTTCAGATTGTTTATTGATTTCGGTTTTAACATCTTCACTTACTGCAAAAAGATTACGTAATTTTTGTTCAAGATCAGCAGTAATACCAAGCTTACTTTTAATAAATGCTTCTTGCTGTTCAGTCGATTCCAGTTTTTGCTGAGCTTCGTGTAATATCAATAAATGATGATCATGATTAGTTCTTAAACTTTGTTGATAATTTTGAATATCATTTTGCAGCGCTTGAATTTGCTGCATAAATATTTCACAGCCATGAATATCGGTATTTAATCGATGTTTTAAGCTATTGGAATCTTTTGATAATCCACAATGCTCTTCTAACAAAAGCTTTAACACTTCTTTTGTTTCAAAAGTTTCTTTTATTAATTGATGTAAATGATCAGCATCAATTTGAATTTTATTTAATATATCATAATGATTATTTACTGCGTTCACGCTTGGTGCTACCCACTCTAAAGAATGCTTAGAAGAATTTAGAAAATTAATATCGTCCTGCTCTGGCCATTCAGCATCAATCTCAAAATTTATTGATAAATGTGAAGATGAATTGTTTTTTTCATCTTTATTATTCTGTGAATTATTATATTGGGCATTTGGCATACAAAACTCCTTTAAACCTCACCAACATGCCTGATCGTTTTTCTCTTCGTATGGAGATTTTGCGAATCAAAGATGGTGTTGCAATGCAATTGCAAAGGACCTACCTAAAATAGTCTATTAAAAATATAGCTAGTTTTTTTCGGTTGACGTCAAGAAAGAATATAAATTAAAAGAAAGATAGAAAATAACTTGATATCAATTAGCACTTGAAATATGAAACGATGAATTTTTATTTTTATAATATAGAAAATAATATTAATAAAAATTTTTAATTTAAAAATGCTATCAATTTTTTAGGAACTGAATGATTTTTTTTGGCGTCTCTAATTATATTGGCTAGAGTCAGGAGATGAGAAAAATTAAAATGCTTTTGAAATGATGTTATTTAAATAACATTATTTTAAGGAGGGTGTTTAAATATATGGGTATTTCGCGCGCATCAATGTTGGAGCGTCAAGTCCCTTATTCCTTCATTCGGCACCCTCGTGGTATTCCTATTGATGTAATTCCTATCTCTGATGCCAATCAATTTAGTTTAACTTTTGAAGAAATTGGTGTTGGTGGCTTATTGATTTTTCTCGAGGAGCCTTTACTTGAAGGAACTATTGTTGAAATTGTGATCCGTTCTATTCGTCCTGTCTTTCGAGTACGCGGCATTGTGCAGTGGTGTTACGAAAAGGGACGAGGGTTTGAAATCGGATTACAATTTGCCGATCAAGACACTGCATTTCGTGTTCGCATGATGGAACAAATTTGTCATATTGAAGCTTACCGCAAGCGTAAACAACGTCGTTTGGGCAAGCGTATGTTGCGCAAAGCTGCGGCATTTGAATGGATTCAAAGAAAAGCTAGTGATTTTCCAAATCCTCTTTCAAATAATCATTATTGAAATATTTGCAAAATTTTGAAAATAAAATGCTTGGTAATAATATGTGAGAAGTCAACGCGTAATGGTTTCTATCCGATACTGTTTTATAAATGGCATTTTATACAGAAGATGTTTCGTTCCTCGGGTAACCTATACAGGTTCATGTATTTCCAGCAAATTAATAATTTTGCAGAAGCAAAATATCTTTCGCCCTTGTTAAATCCATAGATTAACTACTTGTCAGTTATTGAATATTAGAAAAGCGTTTCAGGAAAATCATTTTGCGTTTGGTATATACTCTGGATTCTTTTTGACGACTTAAGAGGAATCCAAGATGCGCAGAGTGGTTTTTAATCAAAAAGGCGGTGTTGGAAAATCAAGTTTAGCTTCAAACCTCGCAGCGATTAGTGCTTCTGAAGGATTGAAAACTCTTCTTATTGATTTAGATGCTCAATGTAATTCTACGCATTATTTAATGGGTAAAGCAGGAATCGATTGCGAGCATACGATTTGGGATTTCTTTTCTCAAACTCTAACCTTTAAGTTGCGTGCTGCACGTCCTGAAAGTTATGTGCACGATACACTTTATGAAAACCTTAAGGTTATTCCTGCAAGTCCGCGCTTAGGCGATTTACAGTCACAACTTGAATCCAAGCATAAAATTTTTAAATTTCGTGAACTGATTCGAGGTCTTGATCAATTCGATGCAATTTATATAGATACGCCACCAGCATTTAATTTTTATACATTATCGGCTCTAATTGCCGTACCTAATTGTTTAGTGCCTTTTGATTGTGATGAGTTTTCTAGACAAGCTTTATATTCGCTGTTGGAAAACATTGAAGAAATTCGTTCGGATCATAATGAAAGTCTTAAAGTGGAAGGAATCATTATTAATCAATTTCAACCACGTGCGTCTTTCCCAAAGCGTGTAGTCGATGAGCTGAGAGCTGAAGGTTTGCCACTGTTGCAATCTATGATTTCAAGCTCAGTCAAAATGCGAGAATCGCATGATGAAAATAAACCACTTATTTACATGGCCCCAAAACATAAGCTTACTCAAGAGTTGGTAGATTTGTTCTTTGAATTACATCCACAATTGGCTGCAGTTCGTCCTCGAGTCAATGCACAAACTCAAGCTCAAAAAGAGCTTGCTGAAGCAGATGCAGACTAATCAAAAGCTGCGAATATGTTCACTAAACCCAGATTGGTTTTGCGTAGGGGCTTACCTTACGAGCAGCATTTTGCGAGAAGTTTTTTTCTTTATATCGCCCTTATACAGAAAGGGTTTCTCGTAAGCGCTTGTGAAATAAGCCCGCGCAGCATGCTCAGTGAGCAGGTGAATGAGGAAGCAACAACCGAGAAAGTCTTTCTGTAAGGGGTAGAACTTTGTTCAGCTTAGGTTCAGGTTAGTCTCCGTACACTGCAAGCGTAGAAAAGGATAAATTCCTTAGATTCTTTGTATGTTTGGAGGCAAATTAAATGGCTCATATAACTAAATTTAGCTCGACATTTTCAAAATGGATCAATGGCTTAGCGTTTAGTCTTTGTGGCGTAATCGGCGTAACTTCAATTGCCAATGCAGATAATGAGCAGCGGTATCGTGATAATTTTAAATTTCAGCGTCATCAAGAAAATTCTTCTGGAGAAGGCCGAAGTAGCCGCTATCCAGGCTCTGGTAGTTATCGAGAAAATGATCAAAACCGACATTACTCGCACAATAAACATCATGATAAGCATGACTCGAATCATTATGACCATAAATATCACAGGTATTCTCGACCAAATTATTATTCGCACAATACGAATGTAACTATTGTGCAGCCTCGGTATGTGCAGCCCACGTACTACTCTGGTCGGACACATGTTACGACTTATTCAAGACCATCCAATTATTCCAGTTACAATCAGATAGTCTACGATTATGCAGATGTAGTTGATGTACAACCGATTTATCGGACTGAATATCGTCAAAGCACTGAGTCTAATTGCTGGGATGAACAAAGAGCAGTTGAGTATCAACGCAGCTCAACTACTGCTCCTATTATTGGTGGTTTAATTGGAGCAGCGCTTGGTAATGAATTAGGTCACAGTCAGACCAATAAAAAAGTTGGAGTGGTTGCAGGTGGATTGTTAGGGGCTTCGATTGGATCAAATTTTTCCACTAAATATCCAAGCCAAGTTCGCTACCAAAATGTGACTCAATGTGAGCCCGTTAATCGTCAATACTCAGAAGAGGTGGTCGATGGTTATTGGGTGACCTATGTTTATGGTGGGCGGGAGCAGCGCATTCGAACCCATACACATCCTGGAAGTAGAATTCAGATTGAAGTTGCTGCTCGACCTTAATTCTTCAAATAGGGCAACGCGGTGAATCTAAAAGTGTATAAATATTTTTTACTTCGATTCACCGTGCTTTTCCTAAGTCTTTCTTATATCTCATCAGTTTATGCAGATATTGGGCATGCCGAAGCAACTCGGCGTGTTCAATCAATGTATCCAGGTACTGTTCTTTCAGTGGATCAAGCCAATAAAAAAGATGGTTACCGAGTTAAATTCATTACACCTGATCATCAAATTCGAGTGCTTTGGGTGGATAGTGAATCCGGCAATGTCGGTGGATATGGAGGTCAAAGCGGAAATAATTTAAATCAAAAAGATTTTTTCGAGACAAACCGTCCTTATCAAAATAATCAACAAACAGAATCGCTTAGAAACCGTCATTACGAATACAGAAACCGTTAAATTAAAATAATTTTCTAGGGTATATACCCGTAGCGAATGAAAATTAGGTGTTTATCATGATCTTTTTTTCCACTTGCTGTGTTGCTTTTCCTTGCGTAAAGCTTTGGCTACGCAGCGTCAAAGCGCCTTGCGATTGAAAAAAAATATTCATGCTAAACCGTTTCACTTAACCTAATTTTCAAACGCTACGGGTATATACCAAACGTAAATGGTTTTCCCAAAGGCGCTGCGAAATAAGCTCGCGCAGCATACTTGCTCTTGTTTTTAAAAGAACATGTGAGCAGGCGAATAAGCATGCAATAAATGCCTTGCGAACGGCATTTTGCATGAAAACCATTTGCGTTTGGTATAATTATGAAATTATTAATTGTTGAGGATGACAAAGCCCTACGAGAAATGCTTAGTGCTCTTTGTAGTAAAGAAAATTTTGAAGTAATTCTTGCAGCAAATTTAGCAGAAGCGTGTTATTGGACTCAAGAACTATCGTTTGATGCATTGTTATTAGATGTTGGATTGCCTGACGGTTCGGGCTTAAATGTTTTACCAAGTTGGCGAAAGACACAGCCTCAAGCTCCAGTATTAATGCTCACTGCCCGTGGTCATTGGACAGATAAAGTTGCAGGTCTTGAAGCAGGAGCAGATGATTATCTTACAAAACCCTTTGAACCTGCCGAATTGTTAGCTCGTTTACGCGCATTAATTAGACGTGCTCAGCAAAGAACGGATCACTGTTTTCGTTTTGGGAATTACTGCTTGGATACCCGAGCAAAAACTCTAACTCGTGACAATGCTGAAATCGTTGCGCTTACTCGATTTGAATATGTATTACTGGAAACATTATTGCAGCACCCTGGTAAAACTTTTTCTAAAAGTGAATTAATTGATCGATTGTATGAGCCTGATGCAGAACGAGATCCGAATGTGATTGAAGTATTTGTAGGTCGTTTAAGAAAAAAAATAGATTTATCTACTCAGGGATCATGGATCGAAACGGTACGTGGACTTGGTTATCGGTTACGCTGTTTATGAATTTCCCTTTCACTAATCGATTAACTCTGCAGCATAGAACCTATGCGCGAGTGAGTTTGGTAGTAGCCGGATTTATTTTGGCGATGAGTTTTACGTTAGATCGCGTATTTCAAAATGCATTACAAGATCAAGTCAGCGATCGCTTAAAATCTTTATGGTTTACTTTGGCAGCGCAGCTTGAGCCAGTAGAAAATTCAAATTTAGTGACAATTCCAAACTTTGCCGACCCGCGTTTAAGTGTGCCTGGTTCTGGTTTATTCGCTGCAGTTTATCAACCGCATCAACAAAGTTACGCCTGGATTTCTCGATCATTTGAATACCGTACCGAAACCGCTGAAGATGCACTATTTATTGCGATGATTCGCAAGCCAACTCGCGAAGGTCAGTTAGAAAAAATTAATTTAAAGGGCAAGCAAGCGTTTTTTATTTGGCAGCAAGCGGTTGTGCTTGAGGAAAGACCGAATCATCCGTGGTTAATTTCTGTGATTGAATCTCAAGCAGATTACCAAAGCCAGATTCGATTTTACCGCTGGGTTTTAGCGAGTGTTAGTTTAATTATTGCAATAATTTTATTGGTAATAACCACTGCGGTTCTTCGTTGGTCTTTTAAACCCTTACGTCAATTAGAAAAAGAATTATCTAAAGTTGAACACGGCGAAGTACAACAGTTTAGTGAACATTATCCACGTGAGTTGCAGGGTTTAGTCAGTGTGTTAAATCGCTTCATGGATAAAGAACGTGAGCAAAGACAACGTTACGGACAAGTGTTAGAAAATACAGCGCACAGTTTAAAAACGCGATTAACGGTCTTGAAAAACACCTTACAAATTAATAGTTTTAGTACCGATGAACAAAACCTATGCCGCGATCAAGTTCAACAGATGGAACAACTTTTGGCGTATCATCTGCAACGCACACCTATCCAGATCTTTGGTCAATCCACCGTTCGACGTCAGGTTTTAATAAAGCCTTGTTTGGATCGATTAATCGTTGCGTTACAACGGGTGTATCCAGAGAAAAATATGCAAGTGAGCGTGGACGTTAGCGCCGAAATTGTTTTTCCAGGTGATGAAAGTGATTTATTCGAGTTGCTTGGGAATTTATTGGATAATGCTTTTAAATATGGCCATCAATATATTCGGGTTCAAGCGAAGCTTGAAACCAATAGTTTTGTAGTTTTAAAAATTGATGATGATGGCCCAGGTATTCCCATGGAAGCGCGACCGCAAGTGTTAAATCGCGGAGCACGTTGGGATACTTTTACAGATGGTCAAGGTTTAGGTTTATCACTTGCATGCGAATTAGTAAAAGCGTGTCAAGGTGAATTAACTATTGAGAAATCAGAGCTAGGGGGCGCGACAATCAAATGCCGCATTCCGCTTTAAATATTATATTAATTAAAA
>JAZKFP010000271.1:0-9025 GCA_040386355.1 Pseudomonadota bacterium
ATGCCCTGATGGCACAGTGGATAGCGCGGCCCCCTCCTAAGGGGCAGGTCGTAGGTTCGATTCCTACTCAGGGCACCATGAGTAATAAATATAAATCGTTAGTAATCCTCAAGTATTAGACATCTTCTCTAGGGTTAAGCAATCATCAAAATTACCTCATTCAATAATTTATATTACGAACGCAGATGAGAATTCCTGAAACACATTTTCTAATGTTTAATAAGAAATTGGCAGCGCTTAACTCGGGCGAAAGATGTTTCGCCCCTACACAAATTATCACTTTCCTAACAATACGCGAGTTTTTCAAGATTGCTGTAGGGGCGAAATATCTTTTGCCTGCATGTACTTTCCCATAAAACATCATTCATGCAGCATGGAAAACCAACTTGCGTTCGCTATATACCTGTAGCGTATGACCTTTTGCTTTTAAAAAAGAGTAGGTGTTTATCATGCTCTTTTTTCCCACTTGCTGTATTGCTTGCGCGAGCGCGTCACAGCGCTCTTGCTGCGTAAAGCTTTGGCTAGGCAGCGTCAAAGCGCCGTGCGATCGAAAAAAAATCTTCATGCTTTACCGCTACGCTTGACCTAATTTTCATTCGCTACGGGTATATGTTCGTTCCTAACTATTTCAACATCTTGCACATTTAATCATTAAAAATTTCTAATATTAAATGTGGAATCATATTGAAATTACATATCAACTTTTAAATCAGATATTTACGGATATAATTGTGTATTAAATCGGATATTACTGGGTATTAATTCATGGACGAACCAAAAATTATTATCAATCAATATTTTCTTAAATTAATTTCGGAAATCGATGAGTTTAAAGGCGCTTGGACAGCTTCGAATAATTTATCATCTGAATATTTACACGGACTGCGTAAAACTGCGGCTCTTGAAAGTGTTGGATCGAGCTGTCGTATTGCGGGTGCCAGGCTTAATGATCTGGAGATAGAAAATATTCTATTAAAACTTACCTCCAAATCGACAAAAAGTTTGGATGAGCAGGTTGTTGCGGGTTATGCAGAATTAATTGATATTGTTCTTCAGACGTACGAAGATTTTTCTCTCACTGAAAATCATATTAAACAGCTTCATTACACTTTATTGCGTCGCACCGATACAGACGAACATCATCGAGGAGAATATAAAAAACTTTCCAATCATATTGTGGCTTTTAATGAAAAGGGTAAAGAAATAGGGATAGTATTAGAAACAGCTATGCCTTTTGATACAGCGCGTGTGATGCACGATTTACTACATTGGACTGTAAAAAGCTTCACTGAGCAAAAAATGCATCCGGTATTAATCATTGCAGTTTTCATTATTGAATTTCTTGCGATACATCCTTTTCAAAAGGGAAATGGTAGATTGTCACGAATTCTTACGATGATTTTATTATTGCGTACCGGTTACGCCTATGTTCCATTTTCTTCCCTGGAGAAAGTAATAGAAGAGAACAAAGATCTGTACCATAGATCACTGCGTCGAACTCAAATCACCTTAAAATCAAAACATCCTGATTGGGAGCCTTGGCTTACCTTTTTACTAAATGCTTTGAAAAAACAACAATCAAATCTTGCAGCAAATATGATGTTAAAAAAGTTAGGTGTTGAAAATAAATCAAAAGAAAAATTATTAAATGACGCAGCATTACCCACATTGTCGGTCTGTATCTTAAAACTTCTACAACATCATGAACGACTTACGATATCTGAAATCGTCAAGACAACAGCTGCAAATCAAAATACTTTGAAAGTAAGATTAAAAGAGCTGGTAAACAGTGGGCGTATTCAACGATACGGCAAAGCTCGCGCTACTTGGTATGCGCTCGAGAATGAGGAGTAGGATTTTTCACATAGTTTAGAAAAAGTCTCGACACGATTCATATTTCTTAAAATTTTTAACTTTCCATTTCGATATTTTAATATCTATTTGCCGGTATTTTTAAAATTGCATATGTAGCAAGATTATGATTTACACGAAGAATAAAGTGTTTTATTGTACGCCTGTAGTTTTTATAATCCTATTTTAATCCAAATAATACCTAACTATAAAAACTAGAACGAATAAAAAGGATGTCTATGAAAAAACTCTTTTTATCTCAAACTCTTTCCATCGTTATTTTCTTACCTCTCACTGGCTGCGATCAGATTAGACGTGCTGGCGGATGTTTTATTGCGCCAAATTCTAACTGTACAAAGTAATTAAGATTAAATCGAAGATTACCATTTTAATAAAAAGGATATTTATGAAAAAGATATTTGTTAAATCTATGATTTTGATAGTCATGATTTTTTCAGTTACTGGATGTGAGCAAATTGGTGAAGCTGGGGGTTGTTTTATATTTCCAAATAAAAATTGTTAATTTTTTTTATGTTGAAAATTGGGTATTCACTTTAAGGTGAATACCCAATTTTTTAAGCTTTAACTAATTTTATTGTGTTTTGAACGTTTTCTATATTACTTGTTTTTACTTCCTCCAGTTCTTGAACTCCAAGTGATAAAATTTGATTAAAATTATTTTTAATATCTTCAAAACTTGTTTCAGTTTGATTATTTAATGCAAAAAACGGATGCAAAATTTGTTTGTGAGTATTGAAAATTGCATAGGTTGATAATACATCTTGCATTTCCAGTTCTACTAAATTTTGTTGAATAACGGTTAGACTCGAATTCAGTACTTGCAAAGGCATTACCACCCCAGGTTGATTTTGGGCTGAAAAATAATCCATTAATCCTGGTATAGCGGCATGGTATTCACTTAACTGAGTACCCATAGGCGCCATAGGTTTGGTGAAATTGTCCGTGTCATACGTGGTGATTAAAGACTGACTGATACTTTTTAAGAAGGGTGTCATAGTCAATTGTGTATTTTCTGTAGTAGGGTCAGACGTTGTTACGCTGTTAGATAATAAAGACGTTATATTTTGCTGTGAAAAATCTAATACAGTTAATCCGTTGATTCGATCTCGAACATACAGTAAGTCATCTTTAACTTCTAAGCTATCACCACGAATGCCAAGATCACCAAGTTTTTCAAAGCGATCGCCTTGCCATTCTAATACTGCAACTCGATCATGCTTTAGTTGGTAATCATCCTCATTAGTTGCAACAATATTACCTAAAGAAACAAATAAGTAATTTTTATATTTTGCCGCACTTTCAACAACTACATCGCTGCCATTTATCCAATCACTAAAAATTCTATCTAAAGGGCTCGCAACTATTTGATCACTGTAAGTTATAATCTGACCAAAATTGGAGAATTGATAATTATGCTCAGAAACAATTTCTTTAAAGTCTGAATCTAGTTCAACGACCGTCAAACCTGCGAATGAAGGACATATAATATGATTGTTAAATTCTAAACATTTATAAGCAGTATCAAATTTGCTAAATAGCACAGGATTAATAAGTGTAAAGTCTTGAATTATGCCATCTTCAGATTTCAAATATATTTTGAAGCCACCGCCACTACTGACATACATTCTTTTTTGATCTTCAGAAAATGAAATTTTTTCTTTTTGAAAATTAGGGTCTACACCAATCACATGTCTAGCAATAAAGTCTCCCGCTAAAAAAACCTGAACAAAGGGTGCTACGAAAACTTGCCCAAAAATTCCGCCTAATAAAACAGGAAGTCCAGCAATAGGAGCTAAGGCAGCAAACGTAATACCTGCTGCTAATAAAAGCGGGCTTACAATATTTGCTTGAACAATTGCAATAAAAACATCCTGTCCATATTTGTCAATTAATGAAGACGGATAACTGTTTAAACCTGGTAAAAAATTAAACAATTTAGGATCACTCGGATCGTCAATATCAATAACAAAAATACCGTAATCAATCGCAATAAACGCTTTACGACCATCCATCTCTCGAATCACTACATCCTGCACTTTATAAGGCAGGTCATAATCGCCAATTTTAAATTGCGCAAATGATTCTCTTGTAAAAGTTGTTAAATCATTGACTGCGGATACCGATCCGAATCCAAGATGGTTATCGCTGGCGATTATTAATGCTTCACCATCGGTTGCTACCATTTTTATATTTTCTGGAAAATCTAACACGGTAGTATTAGGAGTAGGAGTTGTTTGTGTTGCAATCGCTGCTGCAATATCAAGTTGCGTTAAGGAGGTATCACCGACTGCAATGGCTTGAGTATTGTTATTGTATAACGCAACATCATTCATGCTGTGTTCAGTAATAAATTGCGCGCTCGGTTTGATAATAGGTTCACCGGCATTACCTGCATTTAAAAGAATGTCTGATTTTTTGAAAATCTTAAAACCCTGATCTCTATCTATAAAGATCACAGAATTATCTTGAACTAAGACATGGTCAACGTGGAAGTATTCAAATGTCGTTTCAGACAATTCTTTTGGATAATTAATATCCGATGCATCATATATCCTAAAGCCTACATCTCCATTTGCTGTGATTAAAGTTTTACCCACTTTAATTCCTTCAAGTGTGCTGTAGCCTAAAATGGAATCAGTTGACACTTTTACATCGGCGGGATCAGCAACATCGGCAATCCATGCAAAAGTACCTTGAGTCATTACCATCGCATTATCATGGTAATTCATAGTGTTGCAGTTAAGAAAACAGGCGCTTTCTTGATCTAAAAGTCCCATATCGTCAGGGTCTTTCACATCAATAATTCCGATATTATCAATTCCAATGACAAACGCACGATCTTTATCAATAAACATTTTATTAATGTTGCTATCGTGATTGGCGACTTCTTTAGGTTTGGTTAGGTCGGTTAGATCCCAAGCAATGAATTGACTTCCAGCTGATAATAAAAGATTGCCTTGAAATCCAAGCGTTCTACCGCCCTCAGATAATTCAAGTGCTGGACCTTGCTTCAAATTATCGCGCGAAAAAATTTGGATGGAAGATGAATACGCCACAGCTACAAGATCTTTATTAATCGCAACCGCATTAATGGAATGATCGTTATCAATGATTTGCAATAAGGTAGGTAGATTTCCAATAAGACTAATAAAGTGTAATTGATTTTTTTGATCAGCTATCACAACGAGATCTTTTGAAAACGCGTATTCATTAATCGATGCGTCTGCAAAAGATCCGCGATATTCGGTAATTAAAAGGTCATCTAACGTGTCAGGTACAGAACCTGGTACATAAATAGTAGGTTTAGGTGTAGGTGTCGGAGCAAGTGTGGGAGCAGGCGTAGGAGTTGGAGCTGGTGTTGGTGCGGGAGTGGCGTCCAATGCCGCTATAGCAAATACATTATTTATAGGATCATTGCGCACTTCTATATCTTGCTCAAACGTTCGAGTTTTTGCGACAGTATCCAAAATACTCACTGCTTCAACAGCTGATTTTGGAATTTGAGAATAGATAATGTCGTTATTCTTTGTTATAAAGCTTTTTAAAAAAATAAGCTTCACACCCTCCTCAGCAATGACACATCCGTAATCAATATGTGCGGGACCGCGAATATCAATATTAAGAGTTTGTGCTGTATTTTCTATCGTAGTTTGATCTCCAAAATTTGAATTCTCACAGACACTATCATTGCCCATGCTGGAATCAACATCTGGATTAAAGTTACAGTTATTTGCTTGTGCGCCTTGTCCCATTTCTTTTGGTAAATTTGCTAGACGGCGATTAATTAAACTTAAACGTTCTTGATTCGGCGTTTCGCGTTGAAGTGACTTAGCTGTCCCTCGCAAACGAGGATTAGCTGCAGAAGCTGGAGATAAAGCTAAAAAAAATAAAGAAGCATTTCGAACAAAACTTTTGAATGAAAAATTGAAACGTGTGGGTGTGGAGGTATGTGTTGAAGCGTCCATGACAGATCTCTCTTTATGAGGGAGGATTAAGAGAGTCTGAGTATAATTTTTATTGATTATAAAAGTATTGACAATTTCTACACATTTTTTTGGTAGAAATTGCACAACGCAAAAATCAATGCAGCTTTAGTAGCTCACCAAATTCTTTTGCATTCACCGGTTTGCTAAATAAATAACCTTGCCCTTGAGCACATTTGCTTGCTTTTAAAAAGTTCAACTGTTCTTTAGACTCAATACCTTCTGCAATGACCTGATATTTTAAACTCTCTCCCATGGCGATAATTGCATTCACAATAGCAGCGTCATTGGAATCGGTGGCAATATCTTGTACAAAAGATTGATCAATTTTTAGAGTGTCGATGGGAAGTTGTTTTAAATAACTTAAGCTTGAATAACCCGTGCCGAAATCATCAATCGCAATATTAACTCCCATATCACGCAAAGTTGTTAACATTGAAATTGCGCTTTCGGCATCCTGCATTAATACACTTTCTGTTAATTCAAACTCAAGGTACTCAGGTGATATTTTTGTTTCAGCAAAAATTTTTTGTACGCTATTTAAAAAATCTTTACTGCGAAATTCAATAGCAGAAATATTGATAGCAATTCTTTTAAATAATAAACCGGATTTTAACCAAGACTGAGCTTGTATACATACTTCTTGTAAAACCCACTGACCAATGGGAATAATAAGTCCATAATCTTCAGCAATGGTGATAAAATGCGCGGGTGGAATCATGCCACGTATAGGATGTTGCCAGCGTAATAATGCTTCAACGCCTGTAATTATTCCAGTTTCTAAATCAAACTTTGGCTGATAATGCAGCATAAATTCATTTTCTGCCAAAGCACGTCGTAAGCTGCTTTCAATAGCCTGTCTTTCAATTGCCCGATCCATCATTTCTTGTTTAAAAAATTGAAAATTATTTCGACCATTTTCCTTAGCATGATACATGGCGGTATCTGCATTTTTTAATAATATTTCTGAAGTAGTACCATCATCGGGAAAAATACTAATTCCAATACTTGCACTCACATGTAAATCATACTGATCAATTTGATGAGGGGAAGCAAGCGCAGATAATATTTTTTGGGCAATTAAAGCAGCATCTTCTGAATGAGAAACTTCAGATAATAGAACTACAAATTCATCACCACCTTGTCGACTAACAGTGTCTGTGTCACGTACGCACTTAATCAAACGGTTTGCTACTGATTGTAGGAGTTTATCTCCCATCGAATGGCCTAGTGAATCATTGGTATGTTTAAAACGATCTAAATCTAAAAACAATACGCCTAAGCGTAACGAGTGACGATGAGCCCATTTTATCGCGCGTGATAATCGATCATTTAATAAAACACGATTTGGCATGCCAGTTAAAAAATCATGTTTGGCTAAACGTGACATTTCAAAAGAGATTTTTCTGGCTTGAGTGACATCACGAAGAACAATCACTTGTCCGTTTATTTTTCCACTAAAATCATAAATAGGTGACGCAGAATTTTCAACAAGTGATTCATTACCATCTGATCGGATAAATAAATACGTCGGTTTAGCGTCGGTTAATTTATCATCCGTATATTTATTATCAAAAATATTAATAACAGATTGACGACTATTTGGATCAACGATATTAAAAATCTCAGAAAATAGTTTTCCAATAACGTATTTTTGAGAGCAACTGGTCAATTGTTCTGCCGCACGGTTAAGATAAGTAATTTTTCCGAAAGCATCGGTGGTTATAACCGCATCTGCAATTGAGCTGAGAGTAATTCGAGCAAATTCTTTTTCAGCAAATAATGCTTCTTCTGCTTTTTTACGAGCAGTAATATCGCTAATTGCAAGAAAAGCCATAGGTCTTCCACTTGCATCTTGAATAATGCTTCCTGAGTAGCTGAAAATTCGACTCCATGGAATGTCAAGACGTCTAACGTGAGCTTCGCAGTCTTTTAAAATTTCTCCATGAAGAACTCGTGACAATGGCCATTCATTAAAAGATAAAATTTTTCCATTTAAATCTTTAAGTTCGAATATATCTTGTAAGTCTGGAAACTTTCGTAAAAGTCCTTCTTCTTGCCGTTCGTATTTGTGCATGGCTAATCCAGCACGATTCCAATAAATTATTCGACCGTCAAGCTCAGAAATTACTAAACCTTCATGAAGATTTTCAATAACACTTTGAAGTCGTTCTTCACTTTCTTTGATGCTTTGTTGAGTAAGCTTCTGATCAGTGATATCTCGTAAAAAAAAGGTTAACACTGGTTTGCCTGCCATTTCAATTTTTGATACAGAAGCTTCTAAGGGAAATTCTTCTCCATTTTGTCGTAAGCCATACAGATCTTTAGTAATACGTAATTCTGGTGAAGTCTGTATTGCTTGAATAAACTCTTTTATTTGATAGGTATGTTTTACGCGTATATGGAAAGGAATAAATCGATCCATTGTACTATTTAGAGCTTGGGTCGCAGAACAGCCAAAAATGTTTTCTGCTGCTGAATTAAATAAAATAATTTTTTGATTGCTATCTACACTAATAATTGCATCCATAGAGGATTCAATTATTCGTGATAAAAATGATTCATTATTGATTGGTGTGGAAAAATTGTTCTTATCATTTGTAATAATTTCTTGAGTGACAATATAGAGTTCATTCTTTAATAAATGATTAGCTTTTATAAGATTTATTTGATTTTTATCGCACGCTTTAGATTTGTATTCTAAGAAAAAACCAGAGCAAATATCATTAAATAATTCTGTCAAATTTGTAATAAATCTTTCTTCTTCGAGTGAGATATTTTTTCTGGATGTATTAAAATAATTATTATTCTTTTTCAAAATAATTAAAGAATTAGGTTCCAATAGAGTAAAATTATCCCAGGCTTCGTTAGTAAAAATAATGGTTCCAGTGTTATCGATAATGGCAATTTGGATGCTTGTATGCTTTAAGATATTGTGAAGCAAGTTTAGAGAAAATAAATTGGTAAAATTCAATGCAGGAATAGAAGGTATGCTCATATTTGCCTCAGTTAGCTATCGATAAATCTGAACAGATTATAATATTATTTCTAAGGTTTGAAACTCATTTATATCTGCTTTTTTCTAATATGCAATATATTGATAAGATTTAATTCTATACAGCCATTAAGGCCAAAAGGTATTTTGGAAAAGGTCTTAAAAATTAATTAAA
>JAZKFP010000272.1:0-3028 GCA_040386355.1 Pseudomonadota bacterium
GGGAATCCAGGTAAGTTGAAATCTTAAAGAACCCGTCACCTGGATTCCCGCCTTCGCGGGAATGACGCCCGGGGAAACATTATGTGTATGTTGTCAAAATTTTCAGTAAAGTTATATTGCTGTAAATATATTTAAAATAATAATTATTAAGGAGTCATTAAATGACCAGGCACACACGGACGCTTTCCTCAGCCTCATTTCTTTCCAACAAGTTTCTTTTTTTAAAACCTTTATATTGTTCCATCCTGATTCTTAGCTCTTTAACACTTCACGCTTGCGGCGGTAAAGATGAAGAAAAGCTGGCAGTTCCGGAAAATTCTGCAGCAACGCAAGTGGTGTTTAATCCAGTTTTACAAAAAATTCCTTTTGCAAATGATTTGATTTTTGCTGATACAACCGACGGTACTGCGCAAGTTGATGTAAGTGATTCTTCTATTACACCTGCCTTAAATGATTTAGATGGATGGTCAACTACAGCACAATTGGATTTTGAATTTACCGGAGAAGTTGATGAAGCTTCGCTTTGTACTTTCTATGCATATTCTCTAGGCGAGTGCGCTGCGCCAAATGTATTTTTAGTACCACTCGCTACAACAGGCGATGCTTTAGATTTCGCAGATATAAATTCTGCAGCACCTTTTCCTACTGAGCCGACTGGGTATCCGCAATATCGAGCTAATGTGGTAACGCTGGAGAGTGATAAAAGTTATGTACGAATTAGTCCACTTAAACCCTTAAATTCAGCCACAAAATATTTAGTAATTCTAACCAATGGAATTTTAGATACTGATGAAGCACCTGTTGGCCCTTCGGATAGTTATTTATTATTAGTTAATGATTTTTCAGTGCCGAATTCACTGACCGATTTAAGAGATTTGTTATTATCTTTAGAAGCATTGAGTAACGGTTTTTTTCAGGCAAACAGCTTAGAAATTGAATCCGATAATATTGTGCTAGCGCATACGTTTACTACAACAAATCCAACCGCAGTACTCACTTCAATGGCTGCACCAAGCACGTTTAATCCCGCGTTAGCTTCACCATCCTTAGCATCATTATTACCAACACCAAAAGCACGTCCAGCATTATTTTATAAACAGACTGCAATTGGGCCGGGAGAAGCTGGATTATTCGGTGAACCTGCAGATGGTGGATTATTTTCGGCATTTAGCATTATGTCGGAAGGCGCAATTCAATTACCGTATTATTTAAATGCACCAGCACTTGGTGCAAGTATTGAAGACGCTACAACCGCAATTTCTGGCACACAATGGACACCAGATCAAACCTTAGGTGCTGCATTAAGTTCAGCGTTAGGCGTAACTTTACCGCCCGCGGATGAAGATAAAGACGAAGACGGTGTCATCACAAACAGCTATAACGTCACGTATCGATATCCATTTCCAACCCAAACTACAACAGAAACAATTCCAATTATTTCGGTATATCCCAATGAAGCAGAAACGGGTTTAACAAAACCTGTTAATGGTTGGCCGGTAGTTTTATTTAATCACGGCATTGTGAATGATCGCAGTGCAGGTTTAATTTTAGCGAATGCACTGAGTAATATTTGTTTAGCGACTGGTGTTCCATCGGGCACAGATTGTTTTGCAACGTTGCTAATTGATCAACCGTTACATGGTAATCCAGCAAAAGGCCCGATCTTTTCAGTAATTGATAATGTGGATCAAGATACAATTACTGGTTTAACCGGTAGCTTCGTAAATTTACGCGAACGACATTTTGGTTTCACGCAAGTTATTTCTGGCAGCGGTGGAGCCAGTGTTGGGCCAATGGTGTACAACGCTGATCCAACGTTAGCAGTTGGAACATCCGGTAGTTTATTTGTAAATCTTGCAAACTTTATGAACAGTCGTGATCATTTGCGTCAAGGCGTAGTTGATTATATGAATTTAGCAGCAAGTATCGCGACGTTAGATATTGATGGTGATGCGAGTAATGGTCCTGATTTAGATCCAACACGTGTTTATATGATTGGTCATTCAATGGGTGGGATTAATGGTATTCCCGCCGTTGCAGTAATAAATAGTGAAGCGGTACAAACGGCAAATGGAATTAGTAATGGCGGAAATTTACCTTTCATTCGCGCAGCAGCTTTTTTAAATACGGGTGGCCACGCTGCAAAACTTTTAGAAAACAGTCCAAGTACATTATTCGGTGCGAGTGCGATTTTGCGTGGTCTTGCAATTAATAGTTTAGATGAAGACAGCGGTGAATATTTATTGAAACAAGGTAGTTCTAATTTAGAAAAGTATTTTTATAGTATTCAATCGCATTTAGATCATAGTGATCCAATTAACTTCATACCTTTATTAGCAGACACAAATACAGGTTTATATTTTTCAGAAATGATTGGAGATGGAACAGCAGGTTCGTCCGATCAAACCATTAAAAATGGCGCGGATGATAATCCGAGCCCTTATCTCGCATCAGCAGATAATCCAACTGCGCCGTTGAAACATGTACTTGCTGGGCGTTGTCCATTAAGCGGTGCAAATTTACCCGATGGAGTTACTAACTGTACAACCGATGCCGGTATTTTAGGTGTTACTACAGTACCTGAATTACCCGACATTACTGCATTGTCAGCGCCATTGGCCGGTACAGAACCGTTAATTAAAATTGCAAACGCAGAATCTATTATTCCAGGTGATACGTTAGTTGGAGCTGCTGCAGCATTAACAGTTGCTGATCCAGATGATGTTGATGCAGAGGCAATTACGGTTGTTGCGCGATTTACCGATGGAGGTCATGAAACGCCTATCGTTCCTGTTGATCCAAGTCTGGTTGATGTATTTCAAGATATTGTCGTGCATGTTGCAACGTTATTTTCCAGTAATGGAAAAGCTATCGCTGTTGCAAATACGTCAAATGATTTAAGTGATTTTGAAGTACCGGAAGAGTAATTTAATTTTTGTAATATATTTAAGAGGTATTTATATCTCTGACGTCATTCCCGCGAAGGCGGGAATCCAGGTAAGATGAAATTCCAGAGAACCCGTCACCT
>JAZKFP010000273.1:0-2568 GCA_040386355.1 Pseudomonadota bacterium
AGGTAAGATGAAATCTCAAAGAGCCCGTCACCTGGATTCCCGCCTTCGCGGGAATGACGCCTCTAAACGGTAGTTTTTGCTAAATTTTCAAGATTTAAAGTTTTCAAACACGTTCCGAATATTATTATTTCCTTGCTATCGAGAATATACCGGATGCAGATGGGTTTTCCCGTAGGCGCATGGAGTAAAAGCCCGCGGAGCGTACAGTTGAGTACGTGAGCAGACGAATAAGCAGGCAACAACCTGGAAAATCATTTGCGGAAGGTATAACTCAATCAAATAACCGTACCGATTCCACTTGCGGATCCGACCATTCACCACCGACTCGAAATCGTAACGTCGTTAATTTATCGAGTTGATCACCTAGGGCTTTATTCAATACATATGCTGTCGCAGCGGCGGGTAAACCACCTACTACTGCCGCGGGCAAAATTAAATTATCACTTAAAGGAAGTGACGCGGTAATTTGTTGCGATATTTCTTTAGTTTCTAAGTTTACTTTTCCAACTGCTTTGAAATTAGCGGAAGATCCCTCCAAAGCAAACTTTTTATTTTCGAGCCAACCTTCTTGCAGCTGAAAATTGCCACCTAAAGTTTCAAATGGTAAGCCTTTTAAATACACATCTCGAAAATCAAGTTGTAAACGCTTTTGTAATGTCGATAAATTTAATAATCCTAATGCTTTAACCGACGCTGCGTTATCTACTGCTAACAGCTGTCCGTTCTTAATATTCATATTTAAATTGCCGTTTAACTTAGCAATTTTAATTTGCCATGGCGCACCAGACCATGACATATCTATATCCATTGTGCCTTTTTTGCTGAGTACAGTTGGCGGGTATCCCCACGCTTGCATTACGTCTTTCGCATTTTTAAAAGTACTTTGGGCAATAGTGCGGGAATAATTTTTTTCAGGAGACCATTCTAAATTACCCACAATCTTCATTGCATGGGTTGATGCTTTAATGTTGGAAACTTTCCATAGGGTGTCAGGAGTTATATTAGCTTCCCATGCTCCCCAATTGGATTCACGCCAAAGTATCTGATCAGTCTTTAATCGTATATTCGGCCAGGTTGTTGCAGCTTCTTGCCAAAAATTTCCGACTTTTTGAGTTTTTTGAGTTTGTAGCTTTTGTTTAGATTCTTGATATGTTTTCCAACGGTCAGTCCAAGCACTTAAATTAATATGTGGAACGGATAAATCTAGCGATTTAGAATTATTAGAAAGTGACCAATTAGCAGATAATTCTGGATGCTGAACAGAGCCTGCAAATATTTGATTGGAAGATAATGAACATTGCGCTGTTAAATCAAATTGATTAACGGTTTGATTCCAAATTTTTAATGCATCTAATTTCACATCAATGCTATGGACATATTTACATAGTGTTTCAATTTTTGATTTTGAATTTGATGGTGAAGCAGACTTATTATTTTTCTGAATATTTTGTTGAGCTAACCATGTTTGCCAAGCTAACACATCAAGTTGTTTAATTTTGCCTTCCACTTTAATTCTATCCAGTGGCGGTGCGCTTACAGTACGACTACCAAAACGAATAGCTCCTGCTAATGCATTTTTATCTTGATTAAATTGAGTAGATCCAAGTGGTACTCCATCATTATTAATCCAACGAGCAAACCAAAAACTGGCATTTTTTTGTGCACGATTTCCCGGAATAAAGCGAAGCTCAAATGGCCACGATTCTTGAGCAGATTTTTGTAATGGTTCAGGCCAATTAAATGCAACACCCTTCCAATTTGTTTGAACTCGTAAAGAAAGCGGATGTTGATTATTATCCATTCTAGACTCAGCAATTTTTTTTGCATTAAACCATGCAAGTTCTGCAGTAAAATTGGTAACACCTTTTGCATGTTTCATCCAAGGTTGTTTGATCCATGGTAAAGCTGAAAAGCGTTGCTTACCATACAATCGAATTAAACCAGCAGCATTGGTATCGCCAGTTGATGCAGGAAGAATATTTGCAATTACAGGCTGTTCTAACCATTGACCTGCTAAACGTTGAGCTTTTAATCCCTCTGTCATAGAAAATGATAATTTTCCATAAAGATCATTAATAATTAAAGATGCTATCGGTACTTTCAATTCTGCGCGTGAAATTGCAAGATCTACATTAACTTGCGGTTTTAATACGGGAGCTGAATTCATTTTCTTACTTGCGATTTGAAATTTTATTTTTGCTTGTCCATCATATTGACCTTTTATTTCTAATGTTTTCCAAAGAGATGCCGAAACCGATTGCACTGGCATTTTTTGTAAGAAAGAAATTAGCTCTGAAATTTCACCTTGGGTATAGGCTTCAATATCAACTTGAATAGGTGGACGATGTAATATTGAAGTCTTTTCGGATAATTTTGAAACTACTGGCGAAACATGAATATGAGTTTTTCCTAATGGTAAATCTCCCAATTGCGCTTGAACAACATCCACATTTACAATATTGCGATGAATATTGATTGCTCCATTGGCTTGTGTTAATAACGGCCACTTTGGATCAAATAATAATTCGCCATTTTGTATACCAAAATTAAATTGCGTATTCATCAATG
>JAZKFP010000274.1:0-7283 GCA_040386355.1 Pseudomonadota bacterium
CGATCTCGATGCGCAGCCATCCATTTTTCTTGTTTAGGACAACCCAAACTTACCCACACGGTACCCGCACCAGACGCATTAATATCTCGAATTATTTTTTCATCTTCTTCTTGAGTTAATGCACGAAAAGGCGGTGAATAAGCACCAGCAATTTTCAAAGATGGAAAATGTTTAGATAATGTTTTTTGCAATGTGGCGAGCGTTTCTTCAGAACTGCCGTACAAATAAATACTTTGATTACGATAGGCTGCAAGTGTGCAATATTTCCACATTAAATCAGGACCGTTAATTCTTTGCTGATCAATATGTCCTAATTTTCTTAACATCCAGGCAACAGGTGCGCCGTCGGGAGTTGCCATATCAGCATTTTGCACCGCAGCACTAAATTCTGGGTCTTGTCCTGCAGTTACGCAGGAGTGTGCATTACAAATGCAGACGTATCGACTTTTATTTTCTTCTGCCCAAGAAGAAATTCTTTCCAATGCGGTATTCCAAGATAAAACATCAATTGGCGCGGATAATACGTTTGTAGTTATTCTTGGTTCGATAATAGTTTTCATTTTAATAGGTGATGCTATTGGTGATGGTGATTGTACTGAGTTCATTGAATTCGCCCCTCTACTGCCTTATACGCGTCACGATAAATATGCATTAGCTGCGTGTAATTACGTGCCGCCGTAAATTCTTTTTCATATAAATTACGGGCATTAACTCCCATTGCTAACATTTTTTCTGGATTATTTTCGGCCCATTGGATTTTTGCTGCTAAATCATCCGCATTATTTACATCGAATAATAAACCCGTTACACCGTCTTCTATTAACTCTGCCAAAGCGCCAATTCGACTTGCAATAACAGGTAAGCCACAACCAAATGCTTCAACCAGTGTGCGGGGGAAATTCTCATACCAAATACTAGGTAATATTAATGCAGAAGCTTGGCTCATTTCTTCTCGTACTGTGTCACCGTTCAGTGCACCTAATAAGGTAACTCCAGAAAGTTTTCTCATTAGCTCGGCTTCAGGACCGGTTCCAGCGACACGCAATTTAACTTGCTTAATTTGTTGAGTAGCAATTCGCTGCATTGCATTTGCTAACACCTCAATGCCCTTTTCAGCTGACAAACGACCAACAAATAATAATCCTTGTCTGTCTTGTGCTGGTAGTTGCGGGAAATCAACAAAGTTTGCTTTTACCATTATCTTGTCGGCGGGCAACCCACCTTGAATAAACTTTTGTCGACAGAACTCATTTAAAGCGATGTATCGAGTGACTTTATTCTGCCAAGTTCCCAGCATGCGATGCATCGTTACCATGCCAGCAAGTACGGCGCTTTGTACTTTGGAATCACGATAACAACCATGAGCTGCACCTCGCCACGGCACACGACCTATACAGTCTTCACATACTTTGCCGTCGCGCAAATACATAGCTTGCGGACAATGCAAGCGGAAGTTGTGCAAAGTTTGCACTACAGGAATGCGCATTCGATATGCAACCCAATAAATTGCAGGAGAAATTAATGGAAAAGTATTATGAACATGAACAATATCGGGTTGAAACTGACGAAGACATTTTTCAAAATCCTGGCTGGAAGACTTGGACCAAAAAGTTTGAACCGCAACAGATGCGCGTGACATGTGCGGAATTACATCGTTGGTTTTGCTAAACAACTCAACCGAATGACCATATTGTTTTAGTAAAGCAATTTCTGCTTCGACTACGGTATCTTCACCGCCTTTTTGTTGATAAGCATTATGAACAATTAAAATTTTTGATACGACACTTGGTGTATCAATTGATTGAATAGACGACATACTACAGGTGACTCCAGAAGATCCCGTAAATCTTCACCGCTAAGGATGCTGGATTCTACTTCATAATTCGTCGCATTTTAATATTTTTTTAAGTCGAATCAAGGTAACTTAGCCGGTAATAACTATTTAAATATAGAGATGTAAAATGCCAAATGACGTAGCTTTGCTCCAGCTTGTTCCAGATTATTCATCTTCTCATGTAAAAAACTTAAAACGGAAATCTGCAATTTTCAATTCCATTGATTGCATTTGTCCTAGTTCAGAACTTAATTCTAATTATCCGGACCTAAGAAAATCTCCTACAACTCACAGACTCTTGGAAGATATCAATCAGTATCATCATGATTTTTTTGAACCCAATAACGATCTTGTAAAAAAACAAAAAATTCATTCCACTAATTTTTCTGATCCTATGTGTGATCAACTTAACAATAATTTCACCTACCCAATTATAGATTTTATGGATGAACCAATACCCATAGCTAATAATGATACAGAAAATCTAGATAATGATTTAGAATTTTTCACGACAGAAGATTTAGAGAATATTGCGTGTATAACAACGAAAGAAAAATTAATTACACTATATGGTGCAAAAATATTAAATGAACCCGATCACTTCATAACTATTTTAATTAGTTATTATAAAGACCTAGAATTATTAGGATTTAACAAGGATCAAATATTTAGAATATTAAAAAGTAATTTAGGCGAGCAAAAAGCAAATCTTATAATTGAACGCTTTAATTTAGCATTTGATATAAAAAAGATTAAAGATCCTAGTATTTTAATGGAATATGTAACCTGTGTAGCTTGTGGGGAAATAAGACTAACTAAAAATTAGTACATTTCTCATCAACGAGCGTCTATAGATGTGGCATGTCCATTCTAATTTTATTAAATGCAAACTAATCCTATTTTTAGTTATTGGTTCACACTACGCTCTAACAATCCTGGCAATGCTGCACCTGGCAGACGCGGATCATTTTCTTGAATATCCATTAAATAGCGAATTAATTCCCAAAATGCATGCGCTAACGATTGTAGTTCTTCAGATTCTGGAATTTTAGTTGCAGCGTAAAATGAACCAAGTGCGTATTTTGGTAATGACGTCCATAACAGTACAGAAGCCATGTTATAAAAACGTCGAACTGATAAATGTTTTGTCCCCATTGGAACTGCGATAGGCATTAAATGTGCCTGCAAGGCATACTGTAAAATTCCGTTGCCGACATTTTCATGCGTAATCGTCGCCATAAAAACATAATTAGCAACCAAACGTGCTAAATCATCGCGGGTTAGCATTAACCCATTTTTGCCCTGTAAATAATTCTGAATACTTTTATTTTCTGTGGGCAACACCTGATTAATCCAGCCATCCATCATTGCCATAATATTTTTATCGTTATGCATTGCTTGATCGCTTTCGTAAATAGTTTCTACATAGCGTTTTATTCCTGCACGATATTCTCGATAAAGATTTAAACAATATTCTTGAAATCGCATTTTGAATGGTAGGGCTCGATCTAAATTTCGTGATTTAACATCGGCTTCAAAATCCAATAAAGCAAAATCAATTGTTTTTGCAGCGTCATTCAAAATAGTATTGATGGTTAAATTATCATAAGGAAAAATCATCGCAAGAAATGCAAAATCACCAATCAGCAAAGGTATTTGCGACCAATGAATTCCTACAGTGCCAACGGTATGTGGATCCATAAAGCGCGCAATCGGATGGTTCACTTCTAATGTGTTGCGCTCTTTTCCAATCATCCCAATATTTATCAAATGCACAACAAGTAAATGACGAATTGCAATGGAATCCATCATCATCGTTGCCATTGCAATATCTTGTGCTTTTTCCCAAGCTAACCAAGAAGAGGTCCACCGACTCATTGTTGCGTCAGGCTTTGCAACAATTTGATCACCTAATATAATTTTTTGACATTGCATTATATTATTTTCAAATTTTAATTCGGCGCGAAATCCAAGTCGTTCAAAACCAGGGCGTGGTTCATACGCACGTAAACCTTCGAGCTCTACGCTGAAAGTATTTTCACCAGTGCGACGTAAATATTGCATAAACATTCCTGATCCACTTAGTATTCCACCAAGTCGATCACCACGTGCTGCACCGTTTCTTAAATCCGATGGAACTTCAGGGAGTGGATATACTAATGAAAAAATTCCCCACTGTTTTTTTAAACCTTCATGGGTATTAGCAATTTCTCGATCCAGTTCATCTTTTGGTTGCAGTAATTTTTTTGCTGCGGGTTCCATAATGGTTAAAGCAACACGGGTAAATTTAGCGCGAATCGTAGCAGCCGGGCCCTCTCCTGTAACGTCTGGCACCATAAGCGTATTCATATTTGATCCAGGAATAGTTGCGTCTATGCGTTTAAAGCGTACTCGTCCAACGGTACTAAATAATTTAGATTCTAGACGCATTTGCTGCACTTCCTTAAAACCTATGGTCAGTAATTTAAAGGTCACACAGGAAACGGCTTTAGTCGTAAATTCAACAACTTCATGCTGTGCATTGATTGCACGCTTTTGCCAACGCTCTACAAATTTATCGGATATATAATGTAAACCTTTTCGAGTATTTGATTGGGCATTTAATGGTTGTTTAGCAATTAATATTTTTGCATGCTTGTTTAATTTCGCGACAGAATTTTTAAATACTTCTGGTGTTGAAATTTTCATAATCCCAGATTTTGTTTTACGCGTAGACATAGTGAATCCTTTCTTTATAAAATTAAAATGCAGGATTTAAAATAGTAATCGCCCGCAAATCATGCTTTTGAGCGATGGTGTCGACCATTATTTGCGTGACTAAAATAGATAATTCCTTTGCCGGACAATCGTGCGGTCCTTTAGACCAACTAAGAATGCCTTCATATTCTTTTTCCGAACGATGAATATTAAATTCGTTTGGTTTAGTGAAAAAATCTTTATCTTGATTTGAACATATAAACGGATACGCAATTTGATCACCAGGTTGTAAATGCAGTTTTTGATTTGCAACAGTAAAAGTTTCTTCTTTCTCAAGCGTACGATGTATCGAAGTGACGGTAGGATATAAACGTACGGATTCCATAATAAAATTTCTTTTTTTCTGAGGACTTAACTCTGCGTAATTAATTCCATAACGGTTAACATTTTCGATACAACGAATCACCAGTGTTCCAACACTAAACATGGCTGCAAACATAGTCATGTCGATTATCATATTATCTATTTTATAATTTCTTAACTTAATATAAACATTTTTACGAATATGTTGGGCAGTTCCAAGCAAGCCAGTTAGAAATGGAAAATATCCTTGTAATAATGAAAATTCTACAAAACGGCGCATATAATCAAAGGTAACATCATCGGCATCATTTTTAGTAATTTTAGTTTGTGCCAATAGTTGAATAAATATTCGCGTTACTGCACCACGAATTTTAAACGTTGATAGCATGTTTTTATCATCTGACCAATCTCGTAAAATGGATTTTGATTCAGTTAATACTTGATCGTAGGTATAGGCCTGAACGCGAGGCGTAAAAATATTGTCATTGACATAATGACGGGTAGATTTTCGAATCGGTTGATTTTGATTGAGAATTCCAGAGTTAGTCGAAAATACATCAGTTGTACTCGAAACAATATTCACACCCATAAAATCGTTTGTTTTATAAATCGGCTTTACAATATCTTGAGCAGTTGAATTGTAATCAGTAAGCATTAAACCTCGACCAAAAATAAAATTACCACCGTATATTTTTTCGTGCAATTGCATTGTTTCATTTTGAATGTTCAACCAAATCAATGCAAAATCGATTGGTGTCGTAATTTCAATGATTGCTCTTCTAACAAATGAAAGCTGACTTTTATAAGCATAAATTTTTAAAGGTTTCAGCACAGAAACTATTGCGTAGGAAAAGACATGCGTGGTTGGTCTTATTGCCTTTTCCAACGTTTCTTGTAATATTTTTTCAGCAAATTGACGCGCCTGAATTTGCCAAGCTAAATCATTAAAATTTGAAATATCTATTCCAGTTTTTTCAGAGATTTTTGTCTGCATTGAAGCAAAAGGACATTTGGAATTTTCACTGAAAGAATTTTTACCAGGTAAAATCCTAGATTTTACTGAGCGTAATGCGGTTATAGGATTCATCCTGAATCATGCTCCTTATGAAATGAGAACTTTAAAATTACTCATTACGAGTGTTAAAAGATAGCATCTACTAGATTTTGAAACTAGCGATGGCAAATAGACGACATCTGTTTAGAACCTATGCTTTTAATGACCAATAAAAAATACCAAGACTAGCTTAAAAAAATTCTTTGTCATCTTGTATCAAAATTTAAGCTAGCACATGCGGGCGAATAATTATTCGCCCGTGTTGAACGCTGCCTGTTACTAATTGAAAATTAAAAAAATGTTTTAGGAAACCTATGTGCTTCTGCTACGTACCCGTAGCGAATGACCTTTTTTTTAAAAAAGAGTAGGAATTCATCATGATCTTTAATTGAACAAAAAACATACAACCAAGTTTAATTATTTTTTGAAAATAAAATCTGTTTACAAAGAAAAAAAGATCTTTTAGAGTCGCTGCGTTGTGCCTATGTTGTATCTATGTTTTCCCTCTGTATTTCCTCGCCTTTTATAAAGCTTTGCAACGGAGATTGCCCATGAACATGCTCACTAAAGTTTTAATTTCTTCGACTCTTTTTTCTGCAAGCATGACAGCTTCAGCCGCTAATATTGCATGGACGGATTGGACCGACGCCGACATTGGTTTATCTGGTAACGCAACTGGATTATTAGATTTTGGCAGTGGTTCTAGTATTGATGTAACGTATAACGGAGAAATTAGTTTCGCGCAGTTAGGAACAGGAACAAATTATTTCTTGCCTTCCACTCCCTATGTTAGCTCCGCGGTAGAAAACGCTCCAACTGCATCGGAAATGATTGCAATAAATGGTGGTAATACGATTAAAAATACGGTTACTTTTTCGGAAGCAGTTGTAAATCCAGTATTTACAATTGTTAGCTTAGGTCGAGCAAGTCTTCCTACACGTTACGAATTTGATCAATCCTTTTCTATTTTAAGTCAAGGGCCAGGTTATTTTGGTGGTTCTGACACAAGCTTAACGCAAGAAGGCAATACGTTATTTGGTCGTGAAGGCCATGGAGCATTAGTATTTAACGGTACCTTCGATTCGATTAGTTGGACCGTGCCAACTGCGGAATATTGGCATGGATTTACGGTTGGAGCTTTATCAACGGTATCACCGGTACCGGAAATGGAAATTTGGGCAATGATGCTTGGTGGATTGGCATGCATTGGTTGGGTAAAAAAGAAAAAGATTTAGTCCTAATTCTTTTAAATTCAATTCTTATATACCCGTAGCGAATGGCCTTTGTTTTTAAAAAATGGTAGGGCGCTTTGCGCGCCGCGACTCAAGGCAGCGG
>JAZKFP010000275.1:0-21076 GCA_040386355.1 Pseudomonadota bacterium
TTTAAGGGTACTAATTTCAAATTCATTAGCAATATATTTTTTAAAATAAATTTAAAATCTAAGTATTTTTAACGATTCATCATGACGACCATGTCGCGTTGCGACATATGATTCTAGGCAGGTGCGTAAGCGCCTGTATAATATAATCCCAAACATGTAACCCGTCCCGTAGGGACGGATGAAAATATAATAACTGTAAAAAACATATTTAATAAATGAAATCCAGACGAATACATTAACATCTTTCATGGATTTAATAATGCCAATCAATGCCAAACAACTTCTTCAAAAATTAGCAGCGCCCAATTTCGGTGTTAAATTAATTTGGATTGATGGCGATGATTCGTTTTTAGTTCAACACTATGCCGACGCACTTCGAAAACGCGCTCAACAATCTGGTATAAAAAAACGCTTGTTATATCCAAACTCTACTGATGACTGGATTGAGCAATTTAAAATTAATCAAACTTTGTCTTTATTTCAAGAAATTGAATATTTTGATATTCGTTGGAATGGATCGAACATTACTGCAAATATGTTTGATGCGTTACAACTGGCTGTGTCTTCTCAAAATGAATCTGAATTTATTTTAATTACCACTCCACGTTTATCTGCAAAAACCTTGCAATTAAAAGCAGCTGGTTTTTTGCAGCAGTATTTACATGTTCGCGTATGGCCGTTAAGTGAATCAGATTACAAAGATTGGTTATATCATGAAGCAACGCAATTAAATATACGGCTTTCTAATGAAGCTTTATTGTATCTGCTACAACAAACCAATGGCCATCCAGCGGCTGGATTGCAGAGTTTACGCCATTTAAAAATGTTGAATAATGACAAAACTATTTCAATTGAAGATATTGAGCAAATAAGTATTTTCTCTGCCAAGCATGATATTTTTGGCGCTATTGATTCGGTTTTAAATCAGGAAATTATTAAAATTCCTTTATTAGTTCGTTCGTTAAAAGAACAAGATACTGAACCCGTTATGATTGCTGGAGCTTTGTATAAAACATGGAACGAGCTAAATACATTACATCAAACATACCCATCCCAAAGACAAACTCTCTGTCAAAAATTGAGAATTTTTGGACCCAAAAAGAATGTGATGTTACGTCATGTGGATCGTATTAATGAAATGGATTTGAAAATGATTCATCAAGCAATTGTGAGATTAGATCGTGCATCCAAGGGCGCGTCCACGCTTGACCCTTGGAATATTTTGACGGAATGCTTTTTTACCTTAGCAGGAATAAAACATTCACACTTAGAATTTTTAAAAGTAATTTAAATGTATTAAACGATTAACTGTGCAGTTCATTACTACGGGTTTTTATCTCACCACTTTCAACAAAGTATTTTACTGCATTAATAATGTGAGCATTTTTTGCCAAAGAATTTTCCAAGCCAGCACTGTCACACGCAATTTTTTCTAAATCAGCTTCTGCTTTTAACTTTATTAAACTTTTTGCATCCACATTGGCGTTGCGGGCTAATTTTATTTTATTTTCAAAAGATGTTTTCTCGACAATGACAGTAAGCGCCTCTGATGTTATTGGCCCAGAGGTAAAATATGTTGGTTTTTCTGGAGTAAGTGTAGGAGTTTTACTATTTAACAAGGCTTTACGTCCCAATGCATTCAAGTGAGAAGTGGTACTAGGACCTAAAGAAAAAAGATAATGGAAAAAATTTACTAGAGGAATTTGGCTGTAAGATTTTTCACATATTACTAAATTCTTAAGAAGCTGTGGATGTATCATCTTATTATTTTTATTAAAAGCTAAATTCGGTAAAAAATCACTTCCTGCTGTAGAAATACTTTGACCTTGGGTGCTGTGCTGAATATTCATTTCACTTCTCCGTGCTTTTAAGGTTATGCAACTTTATAATTATTTTATTTTATAATTTTTCAAAATTTTTTTATTTAAAAATACTTATTTGAATGATAACTATTAATGCAAGTATTGAATAGTTAATTACCGCCTGCCACTTCTCGACCGTCATTTTCTTCTGGCATTTGGAAATTTTCCGACTCATTTAAAACTTGGCGGAATAATAAAGCGTCGTTGTAATTTGCATGGCGAAATAAGCATCGTGTTGCATGTCGACCTTGATCAAACGCCAACACTTTAAGCTTTAACTTTGGATTTTCCAAATACAAAACTAAATCTGGCGCATTCTTATGCATGCGAAATAATTGTCTGTCTAGTTCAATACGACAACCATTAAAATTAATGTCTTTGATAGTGACTGCGCAAAATCTTGGAACAGTTGAGGAGTCGTTATTTAATGTTGAATGCTTAGGTTCGTCCGACTCAGCATCTAACAACTCACCTTCTATTGGCACGTCAACAAAACGCGTATATAAACGTGCAATTCCATGCTTTGGAATTAAACGCGGCTCGCCTCGACGCTCGTATTCTTGATATGTGCCGGGCGCAAACCAGCAAACGCCATCTAATTTTCGATAATCTTCTTTTAATAAGTAAGTATGAATCAAACGAACCATTGTTGCATTTCGATCAACCCGTAAATAATGATCTACACCATCTACTAGTACAAAATCTGCAAGCGGGCATTCGTCTGCGTAATCGGCTTGCTCAAAAGGAAGTGTTAATTGATCGTATTCTCCTGCACAAACTAATATCGGACATTCTGGAAAACCGATCATATGATGTACATCAAGTAATCCATCAATCATAAGTTGGAAACGTTGCCAGTCGATTTCTGTAAAGCGTTCAAATTCATGATGAAAATAACGCGTGTACAAACGATGTAATCGTTGATCAGAAATGGCGTCTTCCGTTAATAGATACAATACAAACGCTTGTACATCAAAAGAGGCTCGATCGGTTAGTAGTTCAGCACGAATTTCCGATAATAGTAATCGCCATAATTTTCTCAATTTATGGCATACGCCATACACAATTACTCGTTCTACTCGAGTTGGATGCTCAGCAGCCAAAGCGGTTGCTAAGGTAGCTGCAAGATCTCCACCTTGTAATGTGCAACGCTCAACTTTCAAGTGATCTAATAATTGAACTAATGCAGCAATCCAATATTTAGCATTTGGTTGTTTAGGTAAACATATATTACGTCCAAGCCCCGGCAAACTTACTACAATCACCGGCGCATCCGCTGCGATTGCATTAAGTAATTCGCGATGTGTTGCCGCATCTTCAAACGCACCATTAATAATAAGATGCGGTATTAATTGATTCGGTGCTGATTTTTTCGACTGTATCATCCAATAATCTAAGGTATCGGACGAATTATTTATGGTCAGTTGTTTAGCGTTCGAGAAGTCGAACTGCGATGCCGGGGCCATGCATCTCTCCATGTTTCATATTTTTAGTGAAGGACAAAATTTTTATTATCAACAGGTATACCCGTAACGTTCGATAATTAAGTGTTCAGCATGATCTTTTTTTTCGCAAAATGCCGTTTGCAAGACATTTTGTGTGTTGCTTTTTCTTGCGTAAAGCTTTGGCTACGCAGCGTCAAAGCGTCGTGCAATCAAAAAAAAATCTTTATGCTTCACCACTGTGCTTGACCTAATTATCAAACATTACGGGTATTAAGCTAAACAGTCGATCATTACGAATTCAAGTTAACTGTCCGCTTATTTCCTACTCATTCAAAAAACTCAGGATGGTATGTATGATTTTTAACCAAAGCTGTCTAAAATCGCATTATCCATTATATTGCAATATTGCATAATTAACCTTACAGGCGATCGCTAAGAAAGCCAATCACTATTGTTATTTCACCTGTTTTTCGAAAACAAACATGTGAAAGCATATCCCTAAAGGAAATTTCATGTCGGATGATTTTGATATTAATGTTTTAGGAGTTCAAGCGCGAGCTGCTGCTCAGAAAATTTCTATTGCAAATACGCAACAAAAAAATGACGTGTTAGAAATTATTGCTTGCCAGATTGAAAAAGATTCCGTTGATTTAATCCATGCAAATCAGAAAGATATGATGGAAGGTCGTTCTCGCAAATTAGATTCTGCATTACTCGACCGACTTGAATTAAATCCAGGTCGAATTCACAACATGATTGAAGGTATTCGCCAAATTATCAATTTGAAAGATCCAGTTGGTGCAATTCGCGAAATGAGTACGCAACCGAGTGGCATTCAAGTTGGACGAATGCGTGTTCCAATTGGAGTTATTGGAATTATCTATGAATCACGACCAAATGTGACCGCAGATGCTGCTGCACTTTGTATTAAATCTGGTAATGCTGCTATTTTACGCGGTGGTTCAGAAGCCTTTCATTCAAATCTTGCAATTTACCGATGCATTCGTGAAGGATTAACAGAAGCGAATTTATCGGAACATACGATTCAGTATATCGAAACACGTGATCGCGCGGCCGTTGGTGATTTACTCAAAATGGATAAACACGTTGACGTTATTATTCCACGCGGCGGTAAAGGTTTAATTGAGCGTGTGACTCAAGAAGCACGTGTTCCAGTTATCAAACATTTAGACGGCATTTGTCATGTGTATATTGATGAGACAGCCGATTTAGAAAAGGCAATTAATATTGCAGTCAATTCCAAAACTCAACGATATGGCACTTGCAATACTTTAGAAACTTTATTAATTGCACGACCTCGTGCAATGGATATTTTGCCGGAAATTTTGCGTGAATATCATCAACGCGGCGTTGAAATTCGTGGCTGCAATGAAACGCGCGGTATTGGAGACATGCTAAATATTCCATCTATCCTTGCAACAGATGAAGATTGGCGCACTGAATATTTAGCGCCGATTGTTTCTATTAAAATTGTTCGCTCGATTGAAGAAGCCATTCAACATATTCAGACCTATAGTTCGCAACATACCGATTGCATTGTGACGCAAGATCAAAGTCGCGCTTGGCGTTTTTTACGAGAAGTCGATTCAAGCTCGGTAATGGTCAATGCATCGACTCGATTTGCGGATGGATTTGAATACGGTTTAGGTGCAGAAATTGGAATTTCCACCGATAAACTTCATGTACGTGGTCCGGTAGGTTTGGAAGGACTTACTACCGAGAAATATATTGTGTTTGGCGATGGCCATGTCCGCAAATGATTTAAAAAAACAACCATTAAAAAAACAAAAGATTGGGATTTTAGGGGGCACCTTTGATCCTATTCATAACGGTCACATTCGTTTAGCAGTTGAAGCATTTGAACGGTGTAAATTAGATGCTGTTTGGTTTGTTCCTGATGAATCACCGCCGTGGAAATCTCAAACGCAATGGGATATTAATTATCGGATTGAATTATTGAAAATAGCATTAAAAGGATTTTCACAGTTTCAAATCGAGCGAGTTATTCCAGATGTAAATCAACCAAGCTACAGCGCTTATACATTATTAGCACTTCGACAATTACATTCAGATATTGATTTTTTTTGGATTTTAGGTGGTGATGCATTTCTACAAATCCATCGCTGGCACGAAACAGAGTTATTTCAGCAAAATTGTCGAATGATTGTTATTGAACGGAGTGAGTATCCATTTAACCCAAACCAACTTCCTGTAGAATTAAATATTTTATCGAAAAAATATTGCACAACGCCAAACCTTGAAATCTCACCCTTAGGTAATTGGTGTTTTATAAACGCTGATATTCCAAATATTTCTTCAACTAATATTCGTCAGCAATTGTTAGAAGGCAAAGATGTTAGTGATTGGGTCAATAATAAAGTATTGGAAAGAATCAAGTCTGATACTGTGCTTGCCTTGCAAGAAGATCTAAAAAATTAACTACATAATTTATATCTGGTCTAGCAACAGGATTATCTGCAACACAATATCTAATTAAAACTTCTAAATTACTTTTTATGTAGTGAGAAATATTTAAGCGGTTACTAAGATTCGTAGCTAAAACTATAAACTCAAGAGATTTTCCTAGAGCATAAATATCTGCAGATTTTACTGAATAATATTTTTTCTCGAGATTGAATTTAGGCTTATTAAGCAATATTTCTGGGGCCATGTAGCGTTGGGTGCCTTGATAGGCTATAGAAAACTCTTCTTTTGCACTAAATCCAAAATCACATATTTTCAAATCAAAGTCATTACTTTTATGTTTGAAAATTAAGAAATTTTCAAGCTTGATATCTCCATGAAAAATATTATTATTATGCATTTCTGCAATTATTTTTGCAGCTTCTTTCATAATAATGATCGTATTTGCAACTGAAAGACTGAATCCATTTATGTTAAAAAAATCAAATAAATCTTGTTGCGCCTCGGGCATGAACAGGTAAGCTGAATCTTGATTTTTCATGCAGTGATTATTAAATTCAGCTTTTCTTGGAACCAATGCAGCCCCGAGCAATTCAACTGATCCAGTAATATTTTCACTTATATAGGAATGCATATTAAACTCTGTACTTACTAAGAGCTCACCCGCAATCTTAGGATGCACTTTTTTGACAATAATATTTTCATCAAACATTTCCAGATTAATAGCATATCGAATGCGACTACAGCCGCTTAGGTTAGCGACATATTCTAAGTTATTTTCATCAGTATTAAGCTTGTCTTGTTTATGATTTTTTAAAGCAAATATTTTTCTATTACTTGTTCTAATAAGAGAATACTTCAATCGACTACAGTCTTTATTTAAACGTGCGTTTACAATTTTGTTAAAAGATAAATTTCTAATTGCATAGAGCAAGCAATGTAAATTTCCATCAAAAGCAGCATCGGCCAATTTAATATTTAAATTATTTTTTAAAGTAATCTGTATTACAGGTTTTATATAGGCAAGAAAGCTCTCAATTAGAAAATCATTATTATTAAGTGATTCATGAGAATTGCGACCAGGATCCGCTATAAAAAGCAAAGTTTCAATTTCATTCTGGATTTGTTCAATTGGATTAGCATTAAAAAAATCTGAAGGGATAGATGTATTTCTGATTCCTTCAATAACTTTATTAATATAGGTATGACGTTCGGATGCTAAATAATGCGGATTTATTTGTATTTTTTCCCACCACGGCATCCAAATTGGTTGAGGAGCGGAAGTTTGAAGAGACAGTCTTTGTAAATTTGAAGGTATACCTAATTTAATGGGGTCATTTGCTGCAACACGTGACAATGATTTTGAACCTGAAGTCTCACTTAAAGTCATATAAAACTTCCATAACTTAATAAATTTTCAAAAAGTTATGATCGGGTCTTCCTTAAACCTAAATCCTTAGTTGTCAGTCTCCTATTGAATCCCTTACCATCATTGCCCAATCAAAAATTTCATTTACTGGTGTTTGAATTACTATGAGCATACCAACACGCACTGAGCTAACTACTTGCATTCTTGACGCACTTGACGACCTAAAAGGTCGTGAAGTGATTCGTTTAGATGTTGAAGGAATAGCGGATTTCGCCGACACAATGATCGTTTGCACTGGCACATCTGGCCGGCATCTTAATGCATTGGCAGGAAAAGTGGCAGAAGCTACTCATGAAAAACTGGCTACTAAGCCACTACATTTAGAAGGTGATGCTAAGTCAGATTGGGTATTAGTGGATTATGGCGATATTATTGTGCATTTGATGTTGGCTGAAGCACGTTCACTGTATGATTTAGAACGTTTATGGTCTGTTCGTCCACTTCAAAAAGTGGAAGCTCGATAATACTCATTTCAATTCATGACTATTCACATTTTGAATATTTCTCATAGAGATCCTGCATGGGTTGATGACGCTACTGAAGTCTACAACAAAAGACTGCAGGGTCATTGGCAAATGCAGTGGCATCGATTTAGTCCACCGGAATTAATTTCTTCTCGTAATATGTCAAACGGTATTACGACGTTCGGCAAGACCAGTGAAAATATTTTAAAACGAGTCAATAATTCGCCCTTCATTCTTTTATCAGAAGAAGGAAAATTAATTAATAGTCTAGAATTCTCGCAGCAATTACAGAGCTTATTGGAACAATCGCAAAATATTTATTTTCTAATTGGTGCTGCTGAAGGAATTGCTCAAGATATTCGGCAGAAAGCGAGCGCGGTTTGGTCGCTCGGTCGTTTAACGTACGCACATCCACTAGTGAAGGTTATACTGGCCGAACAAATTTATCGTGCGTGGACTATTCAGATCGGCCATCCGTATCACAATGGATAATAAATACCAGATGCAGATTGATTTTCTTGGGTGTCGCTTACTGATTCGCCCAAAACCTTTTTAATCAAGAAGGTTTTGCTGAGCATGCTGCGCGGGCTTACTTCGCAAGCGCCTAAGGGAAAACCAATCTGCATCTGGTATAAATTAAAATATTAAAAACTCCGCAGGGAAAACTATGAGCGCACTGATATGGGATACCAATAGCGAAAATGTTCCGGTAAGGCTTTATACGGAAAAAGCGTATCTTGATTACAGCATGTACGTCATTTTAGACCGCGCATTACCGCATATTGAAGATGGTTTAAAACCCGTACAACGTCGCATTATTTATGCAATGTCACAGCTTGGATTAAGCGCGACTTCCAAACATAAAAAATCGGCTCGAACTATTGGGGACGTTTTAGGTAAATTCCATCCCCATGGTGATAGCGCCTGTTATGAAGCAATGGCTTTAATGGCGCAACCTTTTTCGTATCGGTATCCATTGGTCGACGGCCAAGGAAACTGGGGATCAGCGGATGATCCCAAATCTTTTGCAGCGATGCGATATACCGAAGCACGACTTTCAGCTTTTACACAATTATTATTATCGGAAGTTAATCAAGACACTGTAAATTGGACATTAAATTTTGATGGTACGTTAGAAGAACCACTGGTTTTACCGGCGCGCGTTCCACATGTTTTATTAAATGGATCGATGGGAATCGCAGTTGGAATGTCGACCGATATTCCATCGCATAATGTACGTGAAGTGATCCAAGGTTGTGTTGCCCTACTCCATAATCCGAAGTTATCGATTGCAGAACTGTGCAAATATATTCCAGGTCCTGACTTTCCAACCGGCGCTGAAATCGTTACGCCAAAATCTGAATTATTAAATATATATACCGAAGGCCGTGGTACGTTTCGAGCGCGTGCAAAATACAGCATGGTCGACGATGAAATTATTATTTCAGAATTACCACATCAGACCAGTCCCGCGAAAGTAATTGAGCAAGTTGCTCAACAGATGCAAGCTAAAAAATTACCGATGGTTGTAGATGTTCGTGATGAATCCGATCATGAACACAGTACTCGCTTAGTGTTAGTTCTTAAATCCAATAAAGTTGAAGCAGAATCTTTAATGTTGCATTTATTTGCTTCTACGGATTTGGAAAAAACCTTTCGCGTCAATCTCAACATGATTGGTTTAAATGGCAAACCGCAAGTTAAAAACTTAAAGCTTATTTTAACCGAATGGCTCGAATTTCGAATGGCAACTTTGCGTCGTCGTTTAAATTATCGATTGAACAAAGTACAAGATCGTTTGAATGTATTGGCTGGATATTTAATTGCTTATTTAAATTTGGATGAAGTCATTCGTATTATTCGAACCGAAGACCATCCTAAACACGTATTGATGAAACGTTTTGATTTAAACGAAGGTCAAGCAGATTCTATTTTAGATTTAAAATTACGTCAGCTTTCAAAGCTTGAAGAAATCAAAATAGAAAAAGAAATGAAAGAATTAAAATCTGAAGAGAGCAAATTACAAGGTTTATTGAAATCTCAAAAGAAATTAAATGATCTGTTGGAAACTGAATTAACTAATGATGCAGAGCAATTTGGTGACAAACGCCGAACAAAAATTATCGAGCGTACTATTTCCAAAACCATGCAGTTATCGACGTTAGTACCTGCCGATCCTGTAACGGTAATTTTATCGCAACGTGGTTGGATTCGAGCTGCTAAAGGCCACGACATTAATGGTGAAAGTTTGCAGTACAAAAGCGGCGACAGTTATTTAGGTGCGGCGTATGGAAAATCTAATCAAAGTGCAGTGTTGCTGGACAGCACAGGTAGAAGTTATCAATTGGCAATTGACCAATTACCCTCGGCACGAAGTTTGGGTGAGCCAGTAACTGGAAAATTAGCTCCACCGTCTGGAGCTTCATTTGTCGATGTTTTAATTCCAAAAGATCAAAGTCAGTGGTTATTAATTTCTTCGGATGGCTACGGATTTATTATTGCAGCCGATCAATTAGCAACTAAGAATCGTACCGGAAAAGCAATTATGAAAATTGCGGAAGAACATACATTAGTCTGTGCAGTTGAAATACGAACGCAGCTTCCTATTTTAATTGCAACCGAAGAAGGGTCTGTACTCGGATTAAAAGTTGCAGATATTCCTATACTGAACAAAGGTCGTGGCAACAAACTCATTAGTTTAACGCAGGATAAAAAGATTAAAGATAAAGTCATTTCAGTACAACAAGCCCCAGAGTATGGACATATTGTTGTACATTCAGGACGACGCACTTTAACGATTGAGAAAAAACAAGTTAATTCTTATGTGAGTGCGCGTGGTAATAAAGGGAAATCATTACCTAAAGGCTATGGAAAAATTGATCGATTAGAATATGTACATTTTACCTAATTGAATTTATTTAATGAATAAGCACTACCATCCGGCGTCGTTTCGGCGAAGGCAAGAATCCAGGCAAGATAAACTCCAAAGAATCCGTCACCTGGATTCCCCCCTTCACCGGAACGACGTCAGGTATAGTTACAGGACTTCTTACTATTTATTTGTTTTTTAATTTTAAATATAACTACTACAATTTTGGTAAAAATGATTCCAATTATTGAACCAGTAAACCTTGCTGCTCAGATTAAGATATTAGGTGTACAAGAATTTGGATTTGATGAAGTACGATTTACTCAGCCTAATGTTGAAAGTTATGCTGAACGTTATCAAGAATGGATTCAAAAAAAATATCACGGTTCGATGAGTTACATGGCAAATCGAATGCCATTGCGTTTAGATCCAACCACTCTATTACCAAATGTCCGTACCATTATATCGATTCGTAAAAACTATTTAAGCGATAGCGATAATTTAATCGAGCAACTTCATAAACCTGATCAAGCTTATATTTCTCGTTATGCATTAGGTCGGGATTATCATAAATATTTACGCAAAAAATTAAATGCATTTGGTAAAGCCATCGAGACTTTGGGTTGTACACACACCTTTCGACCTTTCGTCGACAGTGCACCAATCTTAGAAAAACCATTGGCCGAACAAGCCGGTCAAGGCTGGATTGGAAAAAACACACTTATTATTAATCGATACGCAGGTTCTTGGTTTTTTTTAGCCGAATTATTTACTGATTTAGAATTAGCTTCTGATTTACCGGTAACACCGCATTGCGGATCATGCACTCAATGTTTAAAAATTTGTCCTACACAAGCGATTATCGCACCCTATATATTGGATGCTCGTCGTTGTATTTCATATTTAACCATTGAAAATAAAACTTCTATTCCAATTGAATTTAGAAAAGCAATTGGTAATAGAATATTTGGTTGTGACGATTGCCAAATAGTTTGCCCTTGGAATCGATATGCACAACAAAGTCCTGATATTGAATTTTCCACTCGCCATCAATTAAATAACGCTCAGCTCATCGATCTATTTCAATGGACAGACGAAGAATTTAATAATAAAACTCAAGGCATGGCCATACGTAGAACCGGTTATTCCGGGTGGATTAGAAATATAGCGGTCGCTTTAGGAAATGCCAATCCAAATCAAAAAATTGTTGAAATATTACAAAAAAAGAAATTAGAAAGTAATGAATTAGTGGCAGAACATATTGAATGGGCAATTCAAGAGCAACAGAATAAGTTGATTTCTAACAATTAATACTCATAACGATTGAGTTTTACGTGGTGAAATGTTTTATGAATCATGGAAAGCACATACGGGGCGAATGATTATTCGCCCCTACGGTAACCGTTAGATTTAGATATTTTTAGGAAAGTGATAATTGTTTGTAGGGGCGAATAATCATTCGCCCGTCTCGAACGCTGCCATTACTGATTGACCTTTTACTGATTGAAAAGTTGAAAAGTTGAAAAGTTGAAAAGTTGAAAAGTTGAAAAGTTGAAAAGTGTTTTATGAAATCTCATGTACGCTCACTATATCCTTAAAATTTTAAAATAAAAAAAGGGCTAATATTTTAGCCCTGTTTTATTGTTTTAGACGTATTAAATAGGTCGACTACCGTAATTTGAAACTGGTTTTTGTGGTGGATCTGCAGTGACGTTAGGGTCGATCTGCTGCACTTGCCCACCAGTCATTAAAAACCTACGCATATCTTCTTCTAATTTTTTACGTGAACTATCTTTCAAACTAACTGTTCTTGAAATTGCTTCATCGTAAAACGAATCTCGACGACCTTCGCCCCGATCATCAGCCACACTGGTTTTTTCCACAGGAGCTGTCGTTGCCTCTTCTTCAAAGTCATCTTCTTCATAATCACTCATTGTAAAACACCTCATCCCCACCCAATAAAATATCTGAATAAAATTCAGTACATATATATAGAACAGGTTTTTACTTTGCATACGAATTAAATGAAACAGATTAAGACAATTTATTTATAAATCGTAAGCAGTCCATACTTATATCGACTAACTGCAACTTAAAAATACTAATTTTTTCTTTTCTTATTCAATTTATTTTAATTAGATTGCAAATTGTCATAGTTCAACACATGATTATTATATATTTAGCTAATTTGTATCAATTTAGGAATATATGGAAAGTAAAATTATTTTCGGCAGCCGCGCGCGAGTAAAGGCCATGGAGCCAATATGAAAAAATTAATTAGCCATTATATTAAAGCCATTCTCTGGATACCTATTATTTTATGGCTATCCTTCCAAGACTTTTTAGAAAATGTCAAAATATACTATAAAAATACTCATTTTCTAAAAACTGAATTTTATATGTTTTTCCTCTATTTATTTCGTAGCCCTTACCGTTTGTGCCGCGTTTACACAATTGACGCCCCTGACGATAAGGTTCAAAAAATTTACGGTGAAACTTTTTTAAAAACTGCAGAAAAATTATCATTTTTTGCAGATATTAAAAAAGATGATATTTATTATGATATTGGTTGCGGCCGTGGCCGGGTGGTATTTTGGCATGCAGCATTTATTGGATGTCGGAGTATTGGAATTGATATCAATCCAGTTTTTATTCGCCGTGCGAACTGGATTAATTCAAAAGCCGGTTTACCAGCTGAATTTATCAAAAGCAATTTATTAAATATTCCGATGTATGATGCAACAGTAATTTATTTATATGGCTCAGCGTTTACTGAGGAAGGAATTCAATTGGTAGCACGTAAATTACAAGAGTTAGCGTCAGGCACTAGAATTATTAGTATTTCTCGCCGTATCGATTTATTTCAAACTGAGCAAAACATGCCTTTTTTTATTTTACGCAACACGATGAGCGTCGAATATTTATGGGGGGAAACCCAAGCCTATTTATTTGAAAGAACTAAATACTCTTAATAAATTTCATTTTTTTATGGTTAAAAATCAATTTAGGGTAGCAAAGTAGTTACTTTATCGTTGAAAATATACGCCTACTCAAGTGCCAGGATACTTTCATGAACCAAGACCACGTTACTTCTTCTTTATATGGACGCGCAGCTTTTCCTAAAACTCGCATGCGACGTAGTCGACAATCTGCTGCAATTCGTGACCTTGTTGCAGAGTCTTATGTGACACCAGCCGATATTATCGCTCCTCTATTTATTTGCGCGGGCCAAGATAAGCCTCAGGCTATTGCCAGTATGCCTGGCCAATATCGCTTTACTGCAGATGATTTACAACGTGAAGTGGAAAGCTTGCTCAATCTGGGTATTCAAAATGTTTTAATTTTTCCAAAAATTGCAGCAGAACTTAAAACAATGGATGGTAGTGAAGGCTATCGAAGTGATGGGCTCGTTCCTACTATATTGCAACAGCTAAAATCTGCTTTTCCAGAATTAACGGTTATGGTTGATGTTGCATTAGATCCCTACACATCTCATGGACAAGACGGAATCTTAAATGCTCGTGGCATTATTGAAAATGACATTACGTTAGAAGCACTAAAAAAACAAAGTATATGTTATGCCGAAGCAGGCGCTGATGTGCTGGGTCCATCGGATATGATGGATGGTCGAATACAAGCGATTCGTTCAACTCTTGAAGCGCGTGGCTTAAGTGATATTATTTTATTATCTTATGCGGCAAAATATGCATCGGGCTTTTACGGTCCTTTTCGTGATGCAGTAAATTCAAGTAAAGCTTTAGGCAAAGCCGATAAGCGTACGTATCAAATGGATTTTCGAAACAGTGATGAAGCATTACACGAAGTTGCTCTTGATTTAGCAGAAGGCGCAGATTGGGTCATGGTTAAACCTGGCTTACCCTATCTCGATATTATTTATCGTGTAAAAAATACATTTAAAGTACCGACTCTTGCCTATCACGTCAGTGGTGAATTTAGCATGTTGCATGCAGCGGCTGAAAAAGGTTGGCTTGATCTTTCACAGTCAATGCATGAATCTCTGATATCATTTAAAAGAGCGGGCGCTAATGCCATTGTCACCTATTTCGCCAAAACATTTGCAGAAGAATTTCGGAGTAAAAATTAAAGAAAAATACCCATAGCGTTTGAAAATTAGATCAAGTGTAACGGTGAAGCATGAATATTTTTTTTCGATCGCACGCAACATAGTGAGCGGGAAAAAAGATCATGCTGAACACTTACTCTTTTTTAAAAGCAAAAGATCAAACGCTACGGACACAGTCTTTAATTTGAATTAAAAAAATGAATGAATCATTAACTAATCGCGATCGTTATATTAATCGAGAACTGAGTCATTTAAGTTTTCATTTGCGGGTATTAGCTCAAGCAACCTCTGAACGTCACCCATTATTAGAAAGACTTAAATTCTTACTTATTTTCAGTAATAATCTGGATGAATTTTTTGAGATTCGTGTTGCAGGTCTACAAAAATTAGTAGATCACGGCACCTCTTCTGTTTCTATGGATGATCGTTCCCCACAAGAAACTCTTAATGAAATTAGTAGAATTTGTCATTACGCGATTAATGAGCAGTATAAAGTTCTGAACGAAAAAATATTTCCTGCGCTTGCCCAACAAAACATTCGATTTATTCGCCGGTCGGAATGGACTCAACGTCAGAAAGAATGGGTGTATGAATATTTTCAAAAAAATGTTTTACCAGTGGTTAGTCCTATTGGTTTAGACCCAGCGCATCCTTTTCCTCGACTCGCTAATAAAAGTTTAAATTTTATTGTATCTTTAAAAGGTCGTGATGCATTTGGTCGACAATGCACGCATGCTATTTTACCTGCACCTAAATCACTACCACGAATTATTCCGTTGCCGCCTGAAATTGCTGACACTGGTTATCATTACATTTTCTTAAGTGGGATGATTCATGCGTTTGCATCTGAATTATTTCCAGGTATGATAATTCGAGGATGTTATCAATTTCGCTTAACACGTAATGCGGATTTAAATTTTGATGAAGATATTGTTGAAGATTTAGCGATTGCATTAAAAGGTGAATTATCTTCACGACGTTATGGTGACGCAGTACGGCTTGAAGTAGCCGATAATTGTCCTCCAGATATTTCTGATTTTTTACTTCAACAATTTGAGTTGGATAAGGCAGATTTATATCGCGTCAACGGTATGGTTAATTTATCCCGCATGATGCCAGTAACTGAACTCAATATTCCGCATTTACGGTATCGCCCTTTTCGTGCTGGTTTACCAGCCATATTACAAAAACACGAATCTATTTTTGAAGCTTTGCAAAAAAAAGATATTTTATTGCATCACCCTTTTGAATCATTTGAAACGGTGATAGATTTTTTACGTCAAGCAGCAAAAGATCCTGATGTACTTGCAATTAAACAAACCTTTTATCGTACTGGGCAAAATTCAGATATTTTAAATTTATTAATGGAAGCTGCACGTCGTGGCAAAGAAGTAACAGCAATTATTGAATTACGTGCACGATTTGATGAAGAATATAATTTAGAAATTGCTGATCGTTTGCAGCGTGCCGGCGCAATTGTTTGTTATGGAATTGTTGGTTATAAAACGCATGCAAAAATGCTTATGGTGGTGCGACGCGAAGGTGATGCATTACGACGCTACGTACATTTAGGTACGGGTAATTATCACGCTAAAAATGCAAAGCTGTATACAGATTACAGTTTACTTACGACTCATCCAGAAATATGCAATGATGTGAATCAATTGTTTCAACAGTTAACTAGCATTGGTAAATCCGCGCGCACTAAATGGTTATATCATGCGCCTTTTACTTTACATCGAAAAATATTGCAGCTTATTAATACTGAAACTAAAAATGCCCAAGAAGGCAAACATACAGAAATTATTTTAAAAGTAAATGCATTAACCGAACGCCAAATTATTGATGCACTCTATGAAGCAAGTCAGGCTGGAGTTAAAATTACACTTATTGTTCGAAGTATTTGTTGTTTAAAGCCTGGCATTACTGATTTGTCGGAAAACATTCGAGTTATTTCGATTGTGGGAAGATTTCTTGAACACACACGAATTTATTTCTTCCATAATAATGGCGATCGTAGAATTTATTTATCGAGCGCCGATTTAATGGATCGAAATTTATTACACCGCATTGAAACGTGTTTTCCTATTCTTGATACGGATTTATTTGAGCGGGTTTTTAGACAGGGCCTCGAACCCTATTTACAAGATACAGAAGATAGTTGGCAATTAAAGTCAAATGGACAATTTCAGCAAATAACCCCTAATATTTCTTTGAATGATACAGCCCAGGCATCAGCTCAACGTTATTTATTACAATTACTTTCTTCCAGTTACGGTGAATAAACCCTCATGTCCGATTATTTAATTGATCTGCAAGACATCAGCTACAGTATTGGCGATCAAAAAATTTTACATCAAGCAAATCTTACTCTTGTGCCAAAAGAACGTGTTTGTTTAATTGGTAGAAATGGTGCAGGAAAATCCACTCTATTTCGTTTATTAAAACAACAAATAACACCTGATGTTGGTGAAATTCGTTTTAAAAAATTATTACGGGTGAGTGAATTACAACAAAGTCTTCCACAAAACTGCCATCTTACAGTTGCTGAATTATTAATGCAGGGTTTAAAAGATATCACAAGCTATTTGGAAGAATTTGAAGCATTACATATGCTGCCGCATGAACAACAAGATGAAAATCGAATTGTGGAATTACAAACTTTATTGGATGAAACCGGCGGTTGGAATCCACAGAATCGAGTCGATACCATTGCGTCACAACTTGATTTACCATTAGATCGGCTAGTGTCTAATTTGTCAGGTGGCTGGCAACGTCGTGCCTTATTGGGCTTAGCATTAATTCAAAAACCTGAATTATTATTACTCGATGAACCAACCAACCACCTGGATATTACAACGATTCAATGGTTGGAATCGATGCTGACACAATTTGACGGTGGTCTTTTATTTATTACGCATGATCGACGTTTTTTGAGAGAGATGGCAACACGAATTATTGAAATTGATCGGACTAAATTGTACAGCTGGCCTGGAGATTATGATGATTTTTTATCTTTAAAAGATGAATCAATTACTGCGGAAAAACATCAGCATGCAACTTTTGATAAAAAATTAGCCCAAGAAGAAGTGTGGATTCGTAAAGGTGTTAAAGCCCGCGGCACACGTAATGAAGGTCGAGTACGTCAACTTGAATCACTTCGAGAAGTTTACCAACAACGTGAAAAGCAACTAGGCGCTGTTCAACTATCGATTGAAGAAGCATCTCCCTCGGGCAAACAGGTTTTTGAATGCAAAGATGTTACCTATGTCGGTATTGATAATAAAACTTTAATTAAAGATTTTTCCATTAAAATTCGACGCGGTGATCGTATTGGTTTAATTGGTAATAATGGTATTGGAAAAAGTACATTAGTTCGTTTGCTCATTAATCAATTACAACCAACCCACGGAACTATTACGCAAGGTACCAATTTAGAAATTGGTTACATCGATCAAATGCGGGATATTATTAACTGGGATAAAACGGCTGCAGAGAATTTAGGTCAAGGCAAAGATCATATTATTATTAAAGATCGCGAAGTTCACGTAGTCGGTTATTTGAAGCGATTTTTGTTTTCACCAAAAAAAGCCATGACCCCCATGAATGTTTTATCGGGCGGTGAATGCCATCGGCTTTTATTAGCAAAATTATTTGCACAAAGCACAAATGTATTATTACTTGATGAACCGACCAATGATTTAGATTTAGAAACCATTGAAACACTGGAACAAGAATTACAAAAATACGCAGGAACTTTATTAATCGTCAGCCATGACCGAGACTTTCTCGATAAAGTTGTACAGCATGTTTTAGTCTTTGAAGAATCTGGATTGGAATATTACAACGGTAATTATTCTGATTGGGCACGGCGCCAACGACCATTAGCTTCAGCAGATTTTGCACTAACGGAATCCGCAACACCTATAAAACATATATCTTCTGTCTCTGCAATTACTCCAGCTACTGCATCACTCACACCTATTGAACCAAAAAAATCAAAAAAATTGACTTTAATGGAGCAAAAAGAATTAAGTCAGCTTCCTAAGCAAATTACTCAATTAGAAAAACAGATTGCTGAACTTAAAATTGCAATTGCGAAACCAAGTTTTTTTGAGCAAGTGCATCAAATTACAAGTTCGACGTTGCAGGAGTTAGCAGATTTAGAACATCGTCTTGAAAGTATAATAGAACGTTGGATTGAGTTGGATGGGAATTAATTAGCATTTAATAAACGGGCGAAACATTCTTCGCCCGTTTAAAAGATTTTCGATATTAACGCTTATTTTTGTTCTTTCTTTACCATGTTCACATCAGTATAGTCTTCATTAAGAGTCCAAGCGCCTGGTGTAAAAAGCCCAATCCCAGGCAATAAGAAAATAAACGTTCCTACAATGTCTGCTATGCCCGTTCCGCTCAACGATCTATCAATTGTTTTTTGCGCAGGATAAAAACCGGGCTTAGTACACATGATTGATACAGGTTTATTTCTTTCAACCTCAGGCTGTGCAGAACCTCTATACATTTGCCCATTTACTTGCAATGTAGCGTCTTCTTCAGAACAATTTACATTTAAAGCTTCTGTTTTAGGAACAAACGCCGAACAACCAGATAAAAATATATTAACAATTAAAACGGTTGAAATAATTTTTTTCATAAAGAAATTTTCCCAATATTCAAAATATTCTGCGTTGCATGAATAGAAAAACGAAGTATTTATAGGATCATTGTGTCAGTGAGTGCAATTTAGTTAAAAGCTGCATATAGCGCAAGAGAATTATTTAGGGATGAGCAACTGAAAGAATATTTAAAAATAGTGAAGTCTTAAAAGAAATATGAATTTTAGGCGGTGAAATATTCAGGTACTACATGAATAGTACCTGATTTACTTTAGCTATTATTTATAGGTTTAATGCACTCGGATTATTAGTTCCCTGATTTGGAGAGTTTACTGTTCCTGCACCTTGGCCTGGATTGGTTCCATCACCCAGTCCTGAGCGATTATCATTAGTTTTTGGAGTTGAAACGTTTCTTACTTGAATGATTGCATCATTAAAATCTTTATCGCCTCCACCGGCTAAATCTTCAAAACCAATTTGCACAGCACCATCCGATAATTCTGTGGTTTTAGTATGTTGGAAATTATCGAAATTAGCTGAGGCTCCACCTGTGCTAAAAAATTGTTTAACTCCATTTTCAATTCCAAATTCAATTTTGGTACCTTCTTTGAAAGAACCAATATTTACTGAACCGGTTTTATTATCAATTCCCACATAAGTTTTAGTTTTAAAATTATCGGTTGAATAATAAATTTTATTTTCGTAACCGGAATCTGAGGCTTTAATATCGATTACTACGTCACCTTTACCCGCTACAAATCCACCTGTTGCTGCAACAGATGAAGATTTAGCAACTGCGCTTGAATTAGAAACACTTCCCGTCTTACTGTATGAATTCACTTCTGGTTTAGATTGATTTACAGAGACGGTTGCAGCTGGTGTTGATGCTTTTGCTGGTGCAACTGGTGCTTTTACTGCAGCAGCGACAACTGGTTTTGCAACTGCAACGGGCGCTTTTACCGTGGCAGGGACAATAGATTTAGAAACAACTGGAGCTTTTGGCGCAACTACCACAGGTTTTGAAACTGCGGCTGCAGGCTTTGATGCAACAGGCGCAACAGGAGCTTTTTGAGTTACAGCTACTGGAGGTTTTGGCGGTGCAACCACTGCAGATTTAATTGCAACAGTTACAGCTGGGACCGTTGGTTTAGGAGGTGGTGGTGCTACCACAGATTTTGCTGGAGCAGCGGATACTTTTGTATTTGGAGCGCTGACTGCATTCGTACTTTTCGGACTCGTAACATTATTATTAAGCCCGCCAATAGTTACTGCCATATTCTTACCTCTATATGAGTTATGGCTTATCGCCATTTAGTTCTCAATAATAGTGGCAGACGTAAGAAACTATTTCCATGAATTAGCATTAAATATTTTGTTATCTGGCCGATACGAAGAAATTTTTAAAATAATAATTTACATTACAAATAATTTTGATTTTTCTGAAAAATTTTATCGAATGTAACGTAACAATAATTTGAATTTAATTTTTTCGTCACACTTATCTTACTGGTTACATTGCAAAATCATTTTTTGTTAAAAATATTCTCATCAAAAAGATTTAATTTTTTAGCGACAATAATTGAAACTACTGCGTCACCCACTACGTTAATCACAGTGCGTAACATATCCAACAAACGATCGACACCTAAAATAATTCCAATAGCTTCAACAGGTAATCCAACTTGCGTTAATACCATTGCTAATGTAATCATTCCAGCGCCAGGCACAGGTGCAGTGCCGACAGCAGCTAGAGTTGCCATTAACACTACAGTGAGTAATTGAAAAATAGTTAAGTCTACTCCGTAAGCACCAGCAATAAAAACAACTGCAACACCTTGCATAATTGCAGTACCGTCCAT
>JAZKFP010000276.1:0-17061 GCA_040386355.1 Pseudomonadota bacterium
TTGCTAAATATAAAAACCGATCCATGATTTAAAAACCTTAACGAAGATTAATAATGGTTTGCGTGACAGAATCTTCCGTTTGAATGGTTTGTGCATTCGCTTGGTAATTTCGTTGCGCTAAAATTAATGCTACTAATTCCTGCGATAAATCCACATTCGATTCTTCCAATGCACCAGATTGAATAACACCAAATGCTGAAGTGCCTGGCGTACCAATAACAGGAATTCCCGAATCAAAGGTTTCAACCCATGCGGTTTCACCAGCCGGTTGCAAACCTTGTTGATTGACAAATCGTGCGAGCGCAACCTGCCCCAACAACACCGATTGACCATTGGTAAAACGATTATATATTTCTCCATTTGCACCAATATCAAGACCTGAAGGACGACCCGTGGTGTATCCATTTTGCAGCGCATCGATTACCGAAAATGGACTGCCATATTGTGTTACCGCTGCCATATCAATATCGAAATTCGAAGTAGTAAAGGGTTCAACTACTGGAAAAATTGCGCCCTGTGTAAAAGTTTGACCAGTTGCTGCACCATTTGGATTACCTGCTGCATCGAGTGGCGTCCAATAGGTAATTTGTATTTCATCACTCGCTGCTTGATTTAAACTGCCGTCGTCATTAAAAACTAAGCTGTAACCTAATAAAGTAGGCTCTGTATTTAATGGTGGATCTAATGCAGGATTCGGTTCACCAATATTTTGATTATCAATTTGTAGGTACGTGGACCAAGTATTTACTGCGGCTTCTTTTACAAAAAATGCGGTTAAAATATGTGATGTTCCTAAGCTGTCGTACACCGTTAAGGATGTTGCATGGTTATAGGTATCTTCATCCGTTGGATCAAACGCATTATTTACAAAACGTGCAGCACTAATATCTTGTGCAAAAATACCTGAACCATCGTCGGTTGCTACACCATCATTTAAAACGGAAGTCAGCGTTACGTTTTCATCCAATGTAATATCTAATCGACCACCAATTGTTGAATTAAAACCATCGTTGGCAGTACCGTCTGCTACACCATTACCATCATTATCACCATCTCCTAAACCGTTGCCTTGTAAAACCACGCTATGCGCAGTAATGCCTTGCACGGTAAAGGAATCCAATGGATCACCATTATTCGTCACGTTAAATTCGAGATCATCACCACGATTTGAAGTAACGGTTACCGTACCTGCAATTGCATCAAAGGTTGCAGAAATTCCACGCAATGTTGTATTAGATAAATTATTAATTGCAATCGCAACATCTTGTGGATCAATTGAACCTACACCGGTAGAGGATATAACTGTTACACCATTAACAGTTACTTCTAATCCACCGTTATCTGCAATATTAGAGAGTGTTGCAGTAGTAGATGCCGTAGCATTTACATTGGGTAATAGATTTAAATCAGCAGCAATTTCAGAAGCGCTTGCATCCGCAAGTGTGGTTAAAGTTCGCGTAGAGTTATCTGCCAACGTTAATGTAAGAATCTCAGACGGATAACTATTTGCAATTCCTGGGCGCGCAATTCCAATGGAAGCGCCACCCGTAAAAATAGTAGTGCCACGTTCTGCGGGCTCTAATTCAGTGGCATCTAAATTTAAAACCATGGTTGTTGCAGTGGTTTGCTGAGGATCCATATTGGTTTGTTGAATTTGTAAATTCGACAAACTTCCTCCAATAGCACCTGATGCACTGGCTGCTTGGAAACCTTGTAAAAATTTTCCCGAACCATCAACAATAAATCCCTCGTTATCCACACCAAAAATGCCGGCTCTCGAATATTGTTGTGCACCATTATTACTCATTACAAAAAAGCCATTACCATTTAACGCAAGGTCAAGATCGTTATTGGTAAATGAAACGTTACCTTGATTAAAAGATTGCGAAATATTTTTTAATAAAACACCACTGCCTGAGGTGTTCGAACTGCTGTTAAAAGCAGAGGACGCGTAAACATCTGCAAATTCGGCACGCGACGATTTAAAACCGGTTGTACTTGCGTTTGCAATATTATTTCCAATAACGTTAAGGTCTGAATTTGCTGCCCGTAAACCGGATACAGCGATATTAAATGACATAGAACTCCTGATACAACACAACTTCAGGGTGGTAGCCTCCGTTGAATCGCTTTCCAGGTTGTTGCAAAGTTCACTCACATGCTCACATACTTTTCAGTATGCTCCGCCGCTTCGTTCACTCTGCGCCTACTGGAAAACAATTCAACGTTCGGCTTAAACACACTACAACTACTACTCAAAAAACATTCTTTTTTTCCGCAAATTTAAATTAAAATATGTCTGCGAAAAAATCATTCTGCATTTAGTATAAACATTACTAGTTTTTTCGATTAATATTTTTTCAAAATTTAAATAAATATTTTTTATATGGTAAAAAATTAAATAATAAAAATTATTTTTTATTCAATGGTACGGACTTTAGAGAGTTCAATATTTCCGCCTCCTTTTAAATTAACTTTTACTTCGCCAGTATCTGCGAACGTCACGCTATCAACATGCGAGCGTACAAATACGGCTTGTTCTTCCATTCCTTCAGGTGTTTGTGCAACTGCACGTACTTTTACCGTACCGGGACTCATCGTTGCACCACTCGGTGTTACACCATCCCATTTAAATGGAATATTGCCCGCGGTTTGAGAACCTAAACTAATCGTATCTACAAGCTGTCCTGACATGGTTTCAATATTTACGGTTAATTGCGACGTAGATGCCGGTAATTCAACACTTCCTGAAACACCTGTTACACCGTCTTGCCACGTAGTATTTGAAGGAACTTCTACTTTACGGCCTACTAATGCAGTTGCTGCTAACGCTTGCGATGAGCGAAATGATTGAGCGAATTCACTCATGCTATCATTTAATTTTTGTACGCCTTCAACCGTACTAAATTGCGCAAGCTGTGCTAAAAATTCTCCGCCTTCTTGCGGTTTTAAAGGATTCTGATTTTTTAATTGGGCGACCATTAATTCTAAAAATTGATTACGATCACTGTCGGTTTTATTGGTGTCTTCTTCCTTTTTTTTATCAATCGACAACATGTCGTAAAAAGAAGAACCAGAAGCAACATCAGAAATCATAATTTCATCCTCAAAAAATTCTTATTTGTTTTTTCTAAATTTATTTTTTCTTAATTTAAAATGCCGAATTCAGATGGGTTTTCCTAAAACACTTTTCAAATATTGAATCAGTAACAGGCTGCGTTCAACACGGGCGAATGATTATTCGCCCCTACAAAAAATTATCACTTTCCTAAAAATACATAAATCTCTAACGGATACCGTAGGGGCGAATAATCATTCGCCCGCGTGGTCTTTCCCACACAACACCTTTCATAAAATATTTACCCGGAAAATTCACATGCATTCGTTAACCTTTTCCTAGGGCTAATAACCGTTCCATCATCTGCGTCGTAGTTTCTAATGCATCTACATTGGTTTGAAACGAACGTGATGCAGAAATCATATTTGCCATTTCTTCCATAATATTGACGTTTGGATATTGCACATACCCTTTTTCATCAGCCATTGGATGATCGGGTTCATAACGCAATTCGCCAGAACGTTGACTTTCAACAATTTCACGCACTTCAACACCAGCACCATTTGCATTACCAGAAAACATATTCATTTCACTTGAGAGTGATTGCGAAAAATCTGAATCTTTAGCAACAAAAATAGGATGTCGTGCTTGATATACTTCACCATCGCTACTGGATAAACTTTGTGCATTTGCAATATTACTTGCTGTTAAATTCATTCGTACGCTTTGCGCACTCATTGCAGAACCGGTAATATCAAAAACTGAAAATAAAGACATATCAACCTCTATTCGCCACGCAATGCTTTCATCATGGATTGAATTTTTCCATTTATAAAAGTTAATGTGGCATTAAAACGTAAATTATTTTCTGCAAATGCAGCACGTTCCATTGAAACGTCGACAGTATTATTATCAAGCGAAGGAGAGGAAGGCGTACGAAATTGTGAAGAGCTGGTTAATCCATGACTGCTATTAATCGAATAATGTTTATGATTTTTTTCGCCATGGTTAGGCATCCATAATGGAATATTGGCTGTTAATTGAATATTGTTAGAATCGCTTCCAGCAGCATTTGCAAGCACTGCTCTAAAATCGATATCTTGCGCTTGATAACCTGGCGTATCAGCATTAGCCAAATTATTTGAAATAAGTTGAGTACGACGGCTTTGTACTTCTAATGCTTTTTCATGAATTCCTAAACTAATCATTCTTATAACCTTGAATTGCCATACGTGTAGGAAATTTTGCAACTCAAGTGCCAACTTAAAAAGTATTTTAAATTATTTTTAATTTTTATTTTTTGATGGGTAAAAAAAAATTAATCGTTAATTTTCAACACTGATTTTTATGTAATACAAAATATTATTTTCAAAATACAATATTTAAAAATTTAAATGTAGGAATCGGCAATTTTCTTCCTTATTTTTATCCGCCACTATCGGCAAAATTTTGCCAAAGTCTTTACGCTTTACCTGTGAAACTTTCGAATGTAGATAACCATAGGTCAGTTTTAATAATTGCTTTCACTTACCCTTACCTTAGAATATGATTGCGACCCTAACAGCAAACCCAGTCTTCAACCTGTTCTCTGCGGACTGTTTATTCAAAAGGATGTGTGGCGTGTGATCACGGAGGGGCAACCCTTAAAAGATCTTAGGAGTTGCTTAGATTTTTTGATTGTTGAAATTCATCAACTATTTGTGAGATCAACGGAAGCACATTATGCAGTCTTCGCTTGTACGACCTACTTACAACTACAGAGTAGTTCGTCAGTTTACAATTATGTCGGTTTTTTGGGGCATTATTGGAATGGCAGTTGGTGTCATCATTGCGGCACAGCTTACTTGGCCCGTTTTAAATTTTGATTTGCCCTGGTTTAGCTTTGGACGTTTGCGGCCCCTTCATACCAATTTAGTGATATTTGCATTCGGCGGCTGTGCCCTAATGGGAACTTCCTATTGGGTTGTGCAGCGTACTTGTGAAGCAAAATTAATATCTGATCGACTGGCAGCTTTTACATTTTGGGGCTGGCAAGCTGTTATCGTTGCTGCAATCGTTTCTCTTCCTATGGGATATACGTCAACTAAGGAATACGCCGAACTTGAATGGCCTATCGATATTCTGATAGCGCTTGTCTGGATATCTTACGGAATAGTGTTTTTTGGAACAGTCATGCGTCGCAGCGCTAAACATATTTATGTTGCGAATTGGTTTTATGGCGCATTTATCGTAACTGTTGCAATCTTACATATAGTGAATTCATTAGCCATTCCTGTATCAGTATTGAAGTCATACTCACTATATTCAGGCGCTACCGATGCCATGATTCAATGGTGGTACGGCCATAATGCAGTGGGATTTTTCTTAACTGCAGGCTTTCTCGGTATGATGTATTACTTCGTACCCAAACAGGCTAACCGCCCTATTTATTCTTATCGTTTATCTATCGTACATTTCTGGGCCTTGATTTCTATTTACATGTGGGCGGGTCCGCACCATTTACATTATTCCGCTTTACCAGATTGGGTTCAGTCGTTGGGCATGGTGTTTTCACTCATTTTAATTGCGCCTTCTTGGGGAGGCATGATTAACGGCCTTATGACATTGAGTGGTGCATGGGATAAATTGCGTACTGATCCAATTTTACGATTTTTAATAGTCGCGCTTTCTTTTTATGGGATGGCGACATTCGAAGGTCCAATGATGGCTATCAAAACAGTAAACGCCCTAAGTCATGCTACCGATTGGACAATCGGTCATGTGCATTCGGGCGCTTTAGGTTGGGTTGCGATGATTTCCATCGGTACTATTTATTCACTTTTTCCTGCGTTGTATGGCCGTAAACAGCTGTACAGTACTTCATTAGTCAATATCCATTTTTGGTTAGCAACATTGGGAATCGTTCTATACATTTCCGCGATGTGGGTTTCCGGTATTACACAAGGTTTGATGTGGCGCGCCATTAATCCTAACGATGGAACACTGATGTATTCCTTTGTAGAAAGTTTAAAAGCAATTCACCCGTATTATATTGTTCGATTTTTAGGTGGAGTGTGTTTCTTAAGCGGTATGTTTTTAATGGCGTACAACTTAATTAAAACCGTACAAGGCGCTGGCGATTCTAATAAAGAAATTGAAAATAATTAAATAAACTTTTTTAATTACGGCAGATGTAAAGAATTAGTAGGTGTTTTTCATGAAACATGAAGTAATTGAAAAAAACATTGGACTCATGGTTATTTTAATTTTAATCGCCATTAGTTTTGGCGGTTTGGTAGAAATTGTTCCACTCTTTGCGCAAAAAGAAACGACGCAACCTGTTACCGGTTTAAAACCATTAAATGCTTTGGAATTAGAAGGTCGAGATATTTATATACGTGAAGGGTGTCATGTGTGTCATACGCAAATGATCCGACCTTTCCGTGCAGAGACTGAACGCTACGGCCATTATTCTGTAGCTGGTGAAAGTGTTTATGATCATCCTTTTTTGTGGGGCTCGAAAAGAACTGGTCCTGATTTAGCGCGTGTTGGCGGTCGCTACAGTGACGAATGGCATGCCGCGCATTTATATAATCCACGCGACGTTGTTCCAGAATCCATCATGCCGTCTTATCCATGGCTTGCCGAAAATATAATTAATAGTAAAAAAACCGCTAGTAAAATGCGGGCTTTACGCGCAGTCGGAGTACCTTACACCGATAAAGATATTGCTGAAGCAGAAACTGCTGCTGCAGATCGATTAGAAATGGAAGCGGTAATTGCTTATTTACAACAACTAGGCACGGTTCTGAATAAAAAATAATTCAACCAGTGGAGAATAGTGTGATTAATGGTGTAATTACTTTTTTATTACTGATTATTTTTCTGAGTATTTGTTGGTGGGTATTTATTCGTAAAAGTGCCGAAGACTTTAATGAAGTTGCAAAATTACCATTAGAAGAAAATAAAGATAAACATCTTAATTCTGAAGAAAAAACTTCAAAAAAAGATTCGAATTAATCAAATAAGCAAAATTGAAAAAGCAGTTTATTGGCAGTAGCTAGGAGTCTACATGAGTAATTTTTGGCATTTCTGGATTGCTGGTATTGTATTAATACAAATCCTAGGTGCGGTGTGGTTACTATTTTGGACCCGTAAACAAAGTCCTGAAGATTTAGCAGAAACAGATACGATGGATCATGAATACGATGGTATTCGTGAATTAAATATGCCGCTACCTAAGTGGTGGTTAAATCTTTTTTATATCACGATTATTTTTGCACTGGTCTATTTGGTTTTTTATCCAGGTTTTGGTGCTTTTCCTGGAATATTAAATTGGTCTTCTAAAGGTGAATGGCAACAAGAATTAAATCTTGCCGATCGTCAATACTCTGAATTATTCAAACAATTTTCGAATGAACCGATTGAAACATTAATTCAATATGAAGAGCCTATTGAAGTTGGACAACGTATTTTCACAAGTTATTGCACTACATGTCATGGAACAGATGCACGCGGCGCCGTGGGTTTTCCTAACTTAACCGATAAAGATTGGCTGTATGGCGGAACACCGAAAGATATTACTACGACGTTAATTGGTGGTCGCGCAGGAAATATGCCGAGCTTTTCAAAAATTTTAAAACCAGCAGAAATTTCATCAGTTGCAAAATATGTTGCCAATTTATCTTCCGTACAAGATCCAAGTATGGGTAACCCGCGCTTTGCAAACGGTGAAGCCGTATTTACTAAAAACTGTGCTGCTTGTCATGGACAAGATGGAAAAGGTAATCAAGCGCTCGGTGCTCCGAACTTGACCGATAATATTTGGTTGTACGGTGGCAATGTTGAAACCATTATTACAACACTTCAACTCGGTAGAAACGGTCGCATGCCTGCGCATCTTACTATATTAGGTGAAGATAAAATTCACGTAGTAGCAGCGTATGTTTATTCGCTTTCAAATTCTGCTGAAAAGAAAGATAAGAAATAAAATTTAAATCATTAGGTAGTGAATCTATTCATTTAATACGGGCGAAAAATGTTTCGCCCCTACATAATTCGTTGAAGATATGGGGTTATAGTTAAGTTGGGTATCATCAGAAATTCATGTAAATCGTTACGTAATTTATACAGCAATAGCTGATGGTTAGTGTGTAGGGGCGAAACATCTTTCGCCCGCATGTACTTTCCCACAAAACACTATTCATAAAACATTGCACCATTGAAAACTCATCTGCGTTTGGTATATTGAGGAGACATGAATAAACCAAAGTCAATTGCCGTACATGACATATCTCCTGGCCTCGACCTATATGAAAAAAGAAAAAAAATCTACATCCGTCAAGCTAGCGGTATTTTTGAAATTTTCCGTACCATTACTATTTGGTTAACGCTTAGTGTTTATTTTATTTTGCCTTGGCTGCAATGGAATAATCGTCAAGCAGTTCTATTTGATTTACCTGCCCGTCAATTTCGAATTTTTGGTTTAACTTTTTTTCCGCAAGATTTTATTTTATTGGCCTGGGGTCTTATTATTAGCGCGTTTGCGCTGTTCTTTATTACGAATATTTTAGGTCGAGTTTGGTGTGGATACACCTGCCCTCAAACCGTTTGGACAAAAATATTTGTGTGGATTGAAGAGTGGATTGAAGGCTCTCGAACTCAGCGCATGCGTTTGGATAAATCACCTCTCACTTCAGTTAAAGCCTTCCGTAAATTTTTAAAACATTTTTTATGGTTTAGCGTTGCAGCGCTAACAGCTGTTACTTTTCTAGGTTATTTCACCTCAATTAATATTCTTATTTTCAATATTTTAAAATTAGATTTAAATGGCTGGAGTTGGTTTTGGATTGGATTCTTTACGCTTGCAACCTATATGAATGCGGGTTGGATGCGTGAACAAGTCTGTATGTACATGTGTCCGTACGCGCGCTTTCAATCGGTAATGTTTGATTCCGACACGCTTGTTATTTCTTATGATAAAGAACGCGGTGAACCGCGCGGTTCACGCTCACGCAACCCCGAACAAAATGAAAAAAAATCATCATTAGGCGATTGCATTGATTGTCACATGTGCGTGCAAGTTTGTCCTACTGGAATTGATATTCGAGATGGTTTGCAATTTGAATGCATTGGTTGTGCAGCCTGTATCGACGCTTGTGATACGGTAATGAAACAAATGAATTATGCCCCTGGCCTTGTTCGTTATACGACTGAAAATACTTTAGCGCATAAACCTACTAAAATTTTACGACCACGTATGTTTGGGTATGGTGTGGTTTTATTGATAATTACCACCGCATTTTTCACTTATATTTTTCAGCGATCCATTATTAGTTTAGATGTACTTCGAGATCGCAATGTTTTATATCGAATCACAGAAAACGGTTTTATTGAAAATGCATACACCTTAAAACTTATTAATAAAGGTCAGGAACCACTCGAAGTTTTTATACAAGTTGACAACAAAGATTTTAAATTGTCAGCGCCTTCATCTATCACCTTAGAAAATAACGATGTAGAAACCGTGATCGTTCATGTAACGCACACTATACACCCCAATAAAGCTCGTTTAAAAAATCAGGATATTGATTTTCAAATTCAATCATTAAATGGTGAAACAATTACTAACACTGAAAGTCGTTTTATGGTTCCTTTAATAATAACTACTCAATAATTGGTTAATTATGAATAATTCAGAACAAACAAAGAATACTGAAAGAAAATCAAAATTCTGGTTAGGCTTTATTCTTTTCTTTCCGCTATTAAGCGTTGTTAGCGGAATTACGATGATTTATTTAGCCAACACATCGGAAAATTCTATGGTTCAAGATGATTGGTATAAAGCAGGATTGGCAGTAAATGTTGATTTAGCAGAAGAACAATGGGCGCAAACACAACAGATTGTTTCAAAGCTATCAATAAGGCCGTCAAACATAAACAATGCCGATGATCAACAGATTGCTCAAATTGAACTTACTTCAAAAAATGCAGCGTCAGTACCTAGTAAATCTGTATTACCTGACGCAGCTGCACCCAGTGAAGCCGCAGTACCTGGTACAGCTATATTACATGGAAAAATTTTAGAGTTGTCATTTGAACACGTGACGGATGATGCGCGTGATGTAGCAGTTAAACTAGAGTTAGATGAAACAGACAATACTCTTATTTATAGAGGCAATTTTAATAAAAAATTATCCGGTACTTACCGTATACATGTTAAAGGAATTTTAGATTATAAACCTTGGGCTTTGACCCAACGATTTTCGGTACCAAATACTAATGATGAACAATGGTCTGTTGATTTAAAAGCTTCTTCTTAATTTTTAGTATTAAATATGGATTTAAATTCTCAAGAAACTATTAGTCAATTTGAAAAAGCACCTTGCTGTAGCCATTGCGGTACACCGCTATCTCATTATTATGAAACCGCGGAAATTAATTCAGAAAAACACCATTACTGCTGTGTAGGTTGCTTAAGAGTTGCAGAATTTATTCATCATCAAAAACTCGATTATTTCTATAGTATTGCAAAAGATTCTTTGCAAAAACCTCCACCTATCTCTTTATTTGACTGGCATAAAAAAGAATTATCTTCAGCTTTTATTCGTCAACAAGGTGATCAAACATTTTCGATTGAACTTAAATTAACGGGCTTACGTTGTACGGCTTGTGCTTGGCTGATTGAACACGCCTTAAAAGATATTCCTGGGTTAATACAATTTAATTTGCAATACGAATACGCGCGGTTGTACATCCAGTGGAATCCGACTGATGTTGAACTTACAAAAATTACTGACCATTTACTGCAATGTGGCTATGCGTCAGTGCCTTTGCATTCAGCCGATGCAATTATTCAGCGTAAAACTGAACGTCAACAAGCACTGCGTCGATTAAGCGTCGCAGGACTTGGCATGATGCAAGTTATGATGTATGCCGTTGCGTTATATATTGGTAATTTTCAGTTTATTGAATCTGAATTTTTTACTTTGTTTCGATGGATTAGCTGGATTATTTGTACACCGGTTTTATTTTACTCCGGTTTACCTATTTTAATGGGCGCATGGCGTGGAATTAAAGCACGCAAACCAGGAATGGATGTACCGGTTAGTACCGCATTAATTTGGGCATATACCTACAGCGTTTGGTCCACACTGCATCAAGGAACAGAAATTTATTTTGATTCAGTTACGATGTTTGTATTTTTCTTGAGCTGTAGTCGATATTTAGAAATGTCTGCGCATCATGCCTCGCAAGAACGCATCACAAATATTTTGCAATCGTTTGCGCCTTTATATTTAAAAATAGTCGACGGCATTTCGCAGGAAATTACTCGTGCATCTATTCAAAAAGATGATTATTTAATTATTAAAGCTGGGCAAGAAATTCCAGTCGATGGCGTACTTAAATCTAATGAAGCATTGTTAGATTGTGCATTATTAACAGGTGAATCAAACCCAGTAAAACTACTTCAAGGAAGTAATATTCCAGGAGGAGCTTTTAATAGTGCACATTCTTTTGAAATGCTTGCGGAAAACTCTGCGATTTATTCTCGATTAAGTACAATGGAACAATTAGCGCAAAATACCCTAGCACAACGTGTAAATTTACCACCCGTTATCGATATTATTGCTCGTTATTTTAGTGTAACTGTACTAACCACAGCTTTTATTATTTACAACATATGGCTGCAAATTGATTCAGATCGCGCCATGGCAATAACTTTATCTATGTTGGTTGCAACCTGTCCCTGTGCTTTATCTATTGCATCGCCTGCTGTTACAGCGCGTTGGATTTCTGCGCTAGCTCGCATGGGTTTACTTACTAAACGCATGGATCGATTAAATTTATTACATCAACTAAAAACGATTGTTTTTGATAAGACAGGAACATTAACTTTAGGGCGGCCTGTTTTACGTGGCGTGCGTGCGTATTTATTTTCTGCAGAAAATAATTCAGCCATGATGAACGTTCAAATTAAAAATGCAATAATCGCAGCCAGCAGTTTAGAATTTGAATCAGCGCATCCCATTGCTCACGCTTTCAAAAATTTTACAGCACCGCAATCTACAAACCGTATTGAAACAATCCAAGGGATTGAAGGCTTAGTACTAAATAAAAAATATTATATTGGTTCAAAAAACTTTATTGCGCAACACCATGTCGGAATTTTTGAATGTGTAGAGACATTATCAAGTAGCAGTTACGTATTAGTAAACCAAGATTTGGCATCATTACGTCAAACAAATGGAACTTGGAATACGGATCAAAATACCTGGCAAACTTCGATTTATATTTTTAATCAAACAGACAATGAATTATTTGAATTATTTCTCGAAGATCCGTTGCGAGATGGAGCAAAATCCTGTGTTAAAAATTTACACGCACAAGAATTAGAATTGCATTTATTTAGTGGCGATCAACGTATTTTTGCAGAACCTTTAGCCAACACATTGTGTATTAATAATGTGCAAGCTGAAATTACTCCTGAAGAAAAACAGAAATTATTGGAAAAACTACCAAGACCTATTTTAATGCTCGGTGATGGAAATAACGATAGTCTTGCTTGTGCCTCGGCTGATATTGCAATTGCAATGGCAAGTGGGAGTGATTTAACCAAAAGCCAAGCCGATTTAATTTGTACTAAAAATACATTAGATTTTTTGCCTCACATTATTGAATTGAGTCGTAAAGCTGATTTAATTAAACGACAAAATTGGATTTGGGCCATTGGGTATAATCTTAGTGTGTTGCCAATTGCCGCTATGGGATGGATTCCACCTTATATTGCAGCGTTAGGTATGTCGTTAAGTTCTCTGCTCGTTGTTCTTAATACGTTACGCCTACGAGATCCATACCCGTAACGAATGAGAATTAGGGCGCTTCGCGCGCCGCGACTAAAGGCAGCGGCCGGACAAATGAAATGGTGAAGCATGAAGATTTTTTTTCAGTTGCACAACGTCTTGACGCTGCGTAGCCAAAGCTTTACGCAGCGAGAACGCTGTGACGCGTTCGAGCAGGCAACACACAAAATGTCTTGCAACCAGCATTTTGCGGGAAAAAAGATCATGATGAACACTTACTCTTTTTTAAAACAAAAGGTCATTCGTTACGGGTATATTCTATGAACAGTTTATTAATTTTAATTCCAATCAGTATAATTTTTCTTGGAATTGCTATCTGGACTTTTTTTTGGGCCGTTAAAAAAAATCAATTTGAAGATCTTGAACGCCATGGACATATGGTTTTATGGGAAAAAGAAAATTTTCATACAAGCAAAAAATCTGATGATATGCCTAGCTCATCTCCTAACAATAAAACCATAGATAACAAAAAATTATGAATTCTGCTTGGTTAATGGCTTTATTTTTAGGATGGTTAAGCACATTGCACTGCGTGGGGATGTGTGGTGGATTAAGCGCTTCCATAGGATTTATGCCGCAACTAAAAACATTCCCAAGCGCGGTATTTTTAATCCATGGTATTCGAATAATAACTTATGCATTACTGGGTTTTATTTTAAGTCCATTTAGTAACTATATTCAGGGATGGCAATGGGGCGAAATATTTTTTCGGTTCATGGCAGCACTTATGTTATTTTTGCTAGGTATCCAACTCTGGTCAGGTCGACCCATGTTGCGATGGTTAGAAAAAATAGGTGGTAATTTAAGTAAACCCTTTTTAAAAAGTTCGCGTTTATTTAAATCGGAAAATAAACCCATTAAAATTGCATTACTTTTTGGAATGGGTTGGGGTTTATTTCCCTGCGGTATGGTTTATTCGGCATTAATTTGGAGTGTAACTCAACCTTCACAAAACTTTTTTTATCCAAGTTTTTTAATGATGATATTTGGCATTGGTACATTACCTGGTACTTTAGGTGTAAGTCTTGCTTCGAATGTTATACAAAAAATTAACCGTCACCGTTTAACGCGTCCTATTGCAGGATTTTTATTATGTGCAACTGCGTTGTGGACATTAATCTCACCCATACAAATGGCATTACAAAGAAATTCTATCCAATCTAGCGAACATACAATGCATCAGCATCATTAATTAATAGTTGAACATCATTTAATAACTATTCAAATATCGATAAGACGGGCGAATAATCATTCACCCGTGTTGAATGCTGCTTACTAACGATTTAATATTTAAAAAGTGTTTACGGGTATATTTTTAAACAATACTAATTATCAGCGAATAAAAAAAGAGCGTAAATAATTACGCCCTTTTATCTAAACTATGAATTAACAGTAATCAATATTTATGAATTCACTTCTAATTGATCAACAATTTCATAATCTGCTGAATGCTTTTCAACTGCTGCTAAAATTCGTTCACGGTCTGCGTCATCTTCAACAGTACCGGTAATAGTTAACGTTTTATTTACTGCAGTAATCTCAACATTTTCCATTGCTGATGACAATTTTTCATCTTGCTTAATTTCTTGACGAATTTCATTTGCCACAGCTATATCTTGATCATTCACCATTTGCTCTGGTTGAGTTGGCATTGACTGATTTTGAGTAGAAGAATCAGTAGGAGATTGCATGCTAGGTTCTTGCATCATTGGTTCGCGTTCTGACGGTAAACCTTTTTCAGCTTGTGCTACACCCATTGCGCTTAAACCTAAACAAGTAACTAAAGCAATTGATAATTTTTTCATGATTTATCTCCGCTATTTTATAAAAATTTTACGTTGTTACGTTGTAGTGAAATTTACGATTAAACTTCTTTTAAAACGAGATTCAAGTTAGCAGCTAAATCGTAAAGCAACCCGATACTCTCGTGCGGCAGCTACGAACTCCGTACGCTAACGCACCTTTTGACAAGAAAATTTTCAAAATAATGTCCTTGAGATTGCAGGATGAAATGCATTTTAGATACAATGCAAATGATTTTCATAACACTTGGTGCTTAATGTCATTAATAGAAAAAGCTTCTTCTGCAGAGCCGGTTCTTCATACTTCAACCCTAATGCTTCAATTTGAATCGCATTTCACCAATGATCGCGTTACTATTTTTCAACTTGCCAATTGGTTGGGAGATCGTTCATTTGGTTTCTTACTGGTTTTTTTTGCACTCCCTAATGTACTTCCAATAGCTTTATTACCTGGAATCTCGATTCTTACCGGGGTCCCGTTAACATTACTCGCACTTCAGTTGGTATTTGGATTCTCAAAACCTTATTTGCCGAATTGGATTGGAACAAAATCATTTAGTCGACATGATTTTAAAAAAATTATTGATACTGCGGTTCCATGGCTTCAAAAAATGGAATTTTTTATGAAGCCGCGGTTGTTGTGGTTAAGTGGACCCTACGGAAAGTGGACTCAAGGATTATTTTGTTTTGTATTGGCGTCTGTATTAACCTTGCCAATTCCATTTGGAAATATATTACCTGCTTCGGCAATAATTTTGCTGGCATTAGGATTAATTGAAAAAGATGGTTTGTGTATTTTGCTTGGTGGAATTACAGGCATTATTAGTATAGTAGTTGTCGCTGGAGTAATATGGGCCATGATTACTGCGGCTATTTTATTTGTACAGCACATTTTGCTAAATTATGTTTAATTACCAACGGTTAGCGCCGGTGCTTGTAATGCACCTAATTGCTCGCGCAATTGCAAAATATGATCGCTCCAATAACGTGATGTATTAAACCATGGGAAACTATGTGGAAATGCTGGATCATCCCAGCGTCTCGCAATCCAAGCGCTGTAATTAAGCATGCGTAATGTTCTCAGCACTTCTATTTGCGATAATTCGCCATAATTAAATTCATGAAAATCTTCATATCCAGCTAAAATACACTGCAACTGGTCACGCTGTTGCTGCTGTTCTCCAGATAATAACATCCAAATATCTTGAATCGCAGGCGCCATAATCGCATCGTCAAAATCCACAAAATGCGGTGTATTGTTACGCCATAAAATATTTCCTGGATGACAATCACCGTGAATTCGCAAATAAGTAAAGGATTCCAAACGAATACGCTGCTGTTCAATATGTTTCAATAAATCATTTGTTAAACTTAAGTACGATATTTTTAAATCAGCTGGAATAAAATCTTTTGCAATTAATTCCACACTTTGTGTGCCCATTTGATCAATATTTAATTTAATTCGATGTTCAAAATCTTTTGTTGCACCGATTGCATGCATTCTTCCCAATGCTCGTCCTAAAATTTCTAAATGATCTGGATTATCCAACTCTGGAGCATGACCACCTTTTTGAGGAAATAATGCAAAATGGAAACCTTCGTAAAAGAATAAAGTATCTCCTGTCACATTTTGCCAAGGAGCAACGACTGAAAGCTCATGCTCAACAAAAGTTTTAGTAAACTGATGTTCTTCCAATATTTGCAGTGCTGACCATCGTTCAGGGCGGTAAAATTTTGCTATTAAAGGCTCGGCTTCTTCTAATCCAATTTGATATACACGATTTTCATAACTGTTGAGTGCAAACAATCTTCCATCACACACCAAATCCGCTGTTTCAATGGCTGTTAAAATGAAGTCTGGAGTCAATTTTTCAAAAGGATGTAAAGACATTAGAAATCCGCTTTTTATGAATACGTCTTTTAAGAAGACATAGCCTAGCGAATAATGAACATAAAGACGAGCTTTAAAAAGCAAAATGCTATAATTGAAAAGGTCAAGTTAGAATTTAAAAATGTAAAAAAAATTGAAAGTTATTGCTTAATGATTTTTAAGCTTTTCCAGTAGGTACCATCAAATGCTTCTATTATATAAGTGCCTTTAAATAGTCCTTTAAGACTTATGTTAGTGTTGCTAACACCCCCAGAAAATTTATATTGTTTTTTCGGATTGCCGGCCTGATCTGTCACTTTAATCTGGTATATCTTTTTATTTGCAGAGGTAATATCCTTGGATTGTATTACTGCAATATTCACATTATCTGTAGCTGGGTTAGGGGATGCTGTAAAGAAGAAACAATTACTATATATAGTTACCCCGGTTTTACTGGTACCACAACTATTTGTAGCATTAACTGAAATA
>JAZKFP010000277.1:0-2674 GCA_040386355.1 Pseudomonadota bacterium
CCCATTTTAGGGGCGGCTATCGGCGCACAATGCGATTATTTATTGACGGGCGATAAAAAGGATTTCGGGCATTTGTACGGGGTCAAGGTTGAAACAGTAACCGTGATTGATTATGTCAATCTTGCCCACACAATATTAGGTTCTTAATAAATACTAGATATTATTTAATAAAAATAGGTCTCTTAAAAAAGTAACAATACCAAATTAAAAATTAAACACAAGAAAGACATCAAGGATTTTCGTATGGTAATTTACCACCACAGCTGTAAAAAATAATGTAGCAAGAATCAAAAAAAAGAATATTGTTTTTTTTGATTGATATATTGATTTCATAAGTACCTGCCAAGTGATATGTAAATTTTATTTTTTTAATTTATTAAATCCGCAGATTCAATAGCGAAGTGCATAACGAATTAAGCAGCTTGCGCCACCCTATATTGTTGCATCACGTCATTCGGAGTTTTAAATCCCAATACTTTTCTAGACCTATCATTTAAGGCTTGAATCGTCTGATCTACTTTTCTCTGGCTGATTTTTTTAAAGTCGGTTTGCTTTGGAAAATACTGCTAATTTACCAGACAGATTCGCAAATTAAGTGCAATTTCTTAAGGTATTTCAAAGATGAATATTAAATTCTATCACTAATCCAATGCCCTGCTCTAAGAAAATGACGCATGAATTATTGAGATGTTAATAAGATAAGTTCAACGCTCAAAGGTATCTGTCAACTCAAATATTAGGATTAGTCTTTAATACCCTGCCGGTCTCTTCAAGAAATTGTACTTATTATGTGAATTCTTCCTAATTAGAGTTAATATCTGTCCGCTTGATAAACGTCAATTTTTTATTAAAAAATAGACTGTTAAAAATACCCATATCTATTGTAGGAAATTAAACATGGCAGTATTAACTACACGACCGATTCCCGTTGCACCACGTTTCACTACGACTATTACCCATGATGAAAACTTTATATCTAGTCGACTTGCAGCCGTTACAAATGGATTTAGTGGTTTATTGAAAACTAATTATGACAGCTCCCAAGGCAACCTCCGCTCTGTTGCTCAAACGATGGGTTCGCGCTTGCAAGGGTTAAAAGTTGGTGATTTAGATCGCTCTTTTACTCGAAGTACTTTTGATAAAAATATGGCAAGAGCGAAACCTTTATTAGAAGATATTTTCAAAGAAATTATTGCTCAAAGACCCGATTTAACCGATCAACAAATCAATGGAATGGTTAAGCAATTTTTTTCTCAATCCACTAATTTGAATGCTCTCACAACTGCTTTCCAAAATCCTGCTAGCGCAGCTATATTTCATACTAGCGTAGCCAATGAAATTCTAAATAATCCTAACAAATATTTTGCTAAAGTACATGCTCATAAGGTGAAAAAGGCTGTTAACCAGGTTGCTTATGCAGGGATTATTTCTGCTGCAACTGCTGGAGGATTAACGGGAGGAGTTGCTGGTTTTGGCCTTGGGCTTTTATCACTTCACCCGTTAGATGGTGCGAAAAAAGGTGCTTTTATCGGTGCTGGGGTGGGAACAGCATTAATGTTTATTCCTGGACTGCCAATTGGATTAGCCGCAATGCCCGTGATGAAAGCTGTTGAGGTCTCATCACGAACTTATTTGAATCATGTGCATCCTCAGCCAATGCCGGCTCGATCATCATTCAACAATGATGTTAAAGGTGGTTAATTTTTCTTAACTTATGATCACTAGTGGGTAAAGGGAGATACCGCCCGAGTGATGATTGGCGTAAGTTTCAATATTAAATCTTGGGGCTTTTATAGATCAGTCTAATGGTTTATAAAAGCTCTTTTATTTATCTAAATTATTTCTAGGCTAAGTCCGATGTTGGCAAGTATCGGTCAATTTAACGAACATATCACGACTTCACTGCATTAGTCTTCTTGTGGAATTGCACTTACTTTGCGAATCCACCAATCGTTTTAAACTGGATTATATTCTTTATTTTTTTTCCAGTTTTTTCTTGAAAAAATTTACCGGATATAGAAATACCTGCAGTACCTGAATCCAGATTTGGTATAAATTTTACAGTACGTCTTTCTCCTCTACCTCCAATATTTAAACCAACACATTCTTTCTTATTATTTTCTGATTCCTTTTTTTCCAAGACGGGTTTTAGATCAGTATTTGCTGGTATGTCAGATAAATAATCATGTAAGTAATTTTTCAATTGATCTAGTAAATCTTTATTTTCTAGGCTTTCAGAAACATTTTTATCTAATAAAATATGAAAATTATTCGAATCGTATAAAGAAATATAATCCAGTAAGTTTTCATTAGCAGAGATCTTATCTGCACGTGTAGCAGCTTGAGGTACACGAACAGTCTCTGCAGCAAATGATTGCTGCTCTGAAGAACTTGCGTGTACAGGTGAAACTGGAATACGAGTAGGTGAATTCGTTACTTCAGGCCTTACATTTACTGATCTGACTTTATTTCTTTTGATAATCACTGTTTTTATTGGGCTTACTCTTTTTGGAGTACGATTTTTAATGCTGTAATAACGTAAACCTGCTAAACCTATTGCAACTAAAGTAAACATTGTAGTTAGTATATAATGCTGATTTTTAAATAGAAATGAACTTCCCCCCGATTGAAAGACACTTTGGATCAGGAGAAAATCACCTGAAACCGGAGGATG
>JAZKFP010000278.1:0-4047 GCA_040386355.1 Pseudomonadota bacterium
ATCGTAAACAAAGAAAAAGAGAATTCCGCAGTTTATGGATTGTCCGAATTAACGCAGCATCGCGCGAATTTGGTATGTCTTACAGCCAATTTATTCATGGTCTTTCTTTAACCGGTATCGAAATTGATCGTAAAGTTCTTGCTGACTTAGCTGTAAATGATAAACCTGCGTTTGAAAAAATCGCTGGTTCAGTTAAATCTGCACTAGAAAAAGCGGTTAAAGCAGTTGCAGCGTAAAGTAAGTGATTAGATTGATGCGGGCGAAAAATGTTTCGCCCCTACGCATGTTTAAATTAATTCAATTTCAATTAATTAAGGTCGCAGCTCAATAATATTTAATTTTAAAATTTGATCATCGCTCTAATTAAAACTATCTAACATTTGTTCTACACCTGAAGAATCAATGTAGGGGCGAAACATTTTTCGCCCTATATTTGTTAAAGTATATTCCGGTTTTATTCTTTTTTTTAATTATTCAAAGGCGAAATGAATGACCGAATTGGATGCCTTAATTGTTGAAGCATGCAACGCCATTTCGCAATCGGCAGAATCTCCTGAATTAGAAAACCTACGAGTTCTTTACCTTGGTAAAAAAGGTAAAATCACAGGATTATTGAAATCTGTTTCCTCTTTGCCAGTTGAAGAGCGACCTGCATTTGGTGCATTAGTAAACGAAGCCAAACAAAAAGTATCTCACGCAATTGAACAACGTATGCAAGTGTTGGAAAATGCTGCGTATGAAAAAAACATTGAAGCAGAACGTATAGATGTTTCTTTACCTGGTCGAAGAAAATCTTTCGGAAGCTTGCATCCAATAACCCAAACCCTCGAACGTATTTCAGCGTTTTTTACGCCGCTCGGATTTTCTATCGTTGAAGGTCCCGAAATCGAAGATGACTTTCATAATTTTGAAGCGCTCAATGTACCGAGTCATCATCCAGCGCGTGCAATGCACGACACGTTTTATATTGATGAAAAAGTTTCCAGCATTATGGGTTCGAGTTTGTTGCTGCGAACCCATACGTCACCGGTACAAATTCGAGTGATGCAATCCGGTAATGCACCTTATAAAATTTTATGTCCAGGCCGCGTTTATCGTTGTGACTCCGACTTAACCCACACGCCGATGTTTCATCAAGTTGAAGGATTATGGGTGGATGAAGGAATTTCATTTGCTGACTTGAAAGGAATTCTACAAGCTTTTTTACGCTATTTTTTTGGTGAAGAACGCAAAGTTCGATTTCGACCTTCTTATTTCCCTTTTACAGAACCTTCTGCAGAAGTCGATGTGAGTTGCGGCGCATGTCGCGGAGCGGGTTGTCGTATCTGTAAATTTAGCGGATGGATTGAAGTTTTAGGTTGCGGAATGGTCCATCCGCGTGTGTTATCGCGCGCAATGAACGTACCTGCTCAAGCAAGTGGAATGGCGTTTGGTCTCGGCGTAGAACGCTTCGCCATGCTGCACTACAACATTAATGATTTGCGCTCGTTTTTTGATAATGAGGTCGAATTTCTATCGCAATTCTAAAGTATGCATTAGCAGGACAGCCCTCCAGGTTGTTGCCCATTCATTCACCTGCTCACATACTTTTCAGTATGCTGCGCGGGTTCATCTCATGGGCGCCTACTGGAGAACTTTCCTGCTAACGCATCAAGTCCGCACGTAATGAGAGGAAATAAATGCGTATCAGCAAACAATGGCTGCACAACTGGGTAAAGGTTGATGCAAGCTTGGATGAATTAATTCAACGTTTAACCATGGCGGGACTTGAAGTCGATGGTGTTGAAGATGCTGCGCGTATTTTTTCTGGTGTCACCGTTGGATCAATTATTTCCGCAGAAAGAATTCCTCAATCCGATCATTTGCAGTTATGCAAAGTAGATGTTGGTTCCAAAATTTTAGAAATCGTATGTGGGGCTTTAAATGCTCGTGCTGGTTTACGAGTAGCCTGTGCAATTCCACGATCCGTATTACCTTTAGGATTAGATATATTACCGCGCAAAGTCGGTGGTCATGAATCACAAGGTATGTTGTGTTCGTGGGAAGAATTAGGTTTGGCAGAAAGCTCAGAAGGAATTATTGAATTTTCTGATCTGGCTCCGATCGGGAAATCCGTCTGGGAATATTTGCAGTTAACGGATCAAGTATTAGAAATTGATTTAACGCCAAACCGCGCAGATTGTTTGTCGATTCAAGGCATGGCTCGTGAAATTAGTGCATTAACGTCTACAGCTTTTCATTCACCAATAATCCACATTACGCCCGTAAAAAATTCTGATTCGGCAAACTTGAAAGTTGATATTCAAGCTGCAGATTTTTGTACACAGTATTGTGGACGTATTGTTCGTGGCGTAAATGCCGCCGCTGCAACACCGGAATGGATGACTGAACGATTGCGTCGAAGTGGAATCCGTTCGATTCACGTTGTGGTTGATATTACCAATTACGTGATGTTGGAATTAGGTCAGCCGATGCATGCATTTAATTTGGCAGGCGTTGAAAGCGGCATTGTTGTGCGTCGTTCTTCTGCGGACGAAATCGTAACACTGCTTGATACCACAACACGTACTTTACCTACTGGCATACCCGTAATCGCACATAAAGATGGCGCTGTTGTTGCGATTGCAGGAGTGATGGGCGGTATAAACTCATCGGTAACGTTAGAAACTCAAAATATATTTTTCGAAGCGGCTCATTTTGTACCTTTGCAATTGGCGGGAGTTGCTCGCAGTTTTGGATTGCATACCGAATCTTCGCATCGTTTTGAACGCGGCGTTGATCCGCAATTACCATTGATTGCAATACAACGCGCAACTGAATTATTGCTAGAAATTGCAGGCGGCCAAGCTGAAGCAATTATTCAAGTGGAAAAAACAAAATTTAATCCAACTACTATTCAATTAGAACGTTCGCATGTAGAACGTATTTTAGGATTAAGCATTACTACACATCACATTCAACAATTTTTATCGGCTTTAGGTTTTCAATTAACACAGACCTCCAGGGATAGCTGGAATGTTATTGTACCGAGCTGGCGTTTTGATGTAGAAATCGCAGAAGATTTAATTGAAGAAATTGCTCGAATGTATGGTTACGATAATTTACCTATCTCGCATATTTCTCATAAAGTTGAATTACCTGCAAAAGACAACAGCACAACCAATCGGTTGAACAGCATTAAATCTATCTTTGTAGATTTAGGATATCGTGAAGCAATTAATTACGCATTTTGTTCTGCAGAACTTGATCAAAAATTAGCATTAGCCACATCACCTCAATTACCTATCGATCTCACGAATCCAATCAGCCAAGAATTATCGCGAATGCGTTCTTCGCTATGGCCAGGATTAATAAATAATGTGATTCGCAATCAATCACGCGGTGCAAACCATATTGCGTTGTTTGAATGCGGTACGGTATTCAGTTATTTCAGTACTGAAAAAGCAATTAGTGAAGAACCACGCGTTGCAGGAGTATTGGTAGGAAAAACCAGCAATAGCGCACTCTATAAAAATCAAAATATCGATTTTTTTGATGTGAAAGGTGATCTTGAAATTGTGTTAGATCGATTGGCAATTGGCAAATGGCGTTTGGAATCACACACACATTTTGCATTGCATCCCGGTCAATCGGCGGTGATTGTAATTGATGATCGACCTGTTGGTTGGCTGGGTAGACTTGATCCAAAACTGTCCAATGATTTAGGTATTGAAGGATCGGTTTTTTTATTTGAAATTCAACAATCTGCTTTAGAAACACGCTCGCTCACTGCATTTGTCGCAGCCTCTAAATTTCCAGCAGTTAAACGTGATTTAGCTTTTGTTGTGCCTGAAAAAGTAACTGCAGAAGATATGATTTGTACCTTTCAACAACAAGGTGATTGCATTTTACGCAAGGTTCAGATCTTTGATGTCTTCCGTGGAGGGCATATAGCCACAGGAACCAAAAGTGTAGCGTTTTCTTTGCTTTTCCAAAGCGCGGAAAAAACACTTGAAGAAGCAGAGATTAATCAACAAGTTGCGTTATTGATATCTGCGGTCCAGAATA
>JAZKFP010000279.1:0-976 GCA_040386355.1 Pseudomonadota bacterium
AAGCATCTTTGCTTTGCGTTAGGCGATTAAACAAAGTTGATTTACCAACGTTGGGGCGACCAACAATAGCGACAGTTAGAGCGTAGGGTTTTGTATGTAGTGAATGCATCTTAATACTTTGATCAGTGCGGACAAGATATTTAAAGTCGACGTTCAGAACATCGAAAGGAAATTTGGACGCCACTGTGCCACAGCACATCAAGCGAAACAACCAAATCCAATCATTATTTGCAGCAGGATGCTCAATATGCTCACAGATTCCGTGAAGAAAAATTCTTTATTGTTGAAACGCAATTCTCTACAAGATCTTTTGAACAAAACCCTAAAGCAATATCACATTGAAGATCCAAAAATTGAAATTGATTTTGGGATTCCAATAGTATTTTTGAGTTTGGAATTTGAGAATTCAATCGACGAATACAAAACCCTTCACTCATTTGCACTGCAACATTTTGAATGTTCTGTTTTACCCATTGGATATAACAGTCAATATCACCGTCTTATTCTTCACCCAGTATTTAATGCTCGGCCTACGCCATTGTGGTTGTTATCTCACTTATTATTTTGGGGATATTGTTTGAGCAAAAATATTTCTGCGGATGATCCTCTGCCTTATCCATGGCGTAAGGAACGCCTTATGGAATGGCTCAAACAAAAACACTTTATTTCTAATTTTAAATATTTAAAAAAAGCACATGAATTAAATTATAAAATACTATTTTTGCCTGCTTTATCCATTGTTTACTAAAAAAGAAAATATCAACGGAGGCGATATGAACCAGGATTTAAAACGGATTCAATGGATCGAATCAATCCGACCGTATATTACTCATACGCAATATATGTTTTTGCACAGTCGAATTTTTGAAAATAGTTCGTTGCAGCAATTTGCGGAACAGCATAACTGCTCTGAAGAAAATGCTCGGCAAATTATGCGCCGATTACATAGTACTTTAGAACAATTAAATACTATTTA
>JAZKFP010000279.1:1076-2869 GCA_040386355.1 Pseudomonadota bacterium
GAGCAAAACAGTTTTAGAGCAAAACAGTTTTAGAGCAAAACAGTTTTAGAGCAAAACAGTTTTAGAGCAAAGCAGTTAACGTATTTGTAGGTATCGAATCCGTAGGGATAATAATATTCGTTAGTTTCCACTTGATTCCCTGTCTTGAAAGAATTAACTGAATATCTTCTTTTTGGTTCTTGGTTTTTAACCAAATCGAAAATTCACTAAAGCCATGATACTTAAAACGCGTATTTTTCAAACTAGGCTTAGTTTGTTTAGAATTATTAGGCGTTGGCTTCTCGTTTTCATAAAGTTTTGGCTTATCACCTTCCAGCAATTTTGCAATACCTTCTGGAGTTACAAAGGCTTCAACAATTCTTTCTACCAGCGATGAAGTAAAACTTAATGCTAACGCAACCCATGGATTGTCATCCGATTGAGCGCCTGCTTCTTTCATAAAAAAATCGTTAACCTGTTCTTTCAAGTTGACGCGCAATACTGGAAAATCCACGTGCTTTGTTAATTTTTCCGAATCTTTCGTTTCAATTGCAGCTTGTATACGATTCATTGTGATAAAGGGACCAGCTGCAACATAACTAAGCAACAAAATACTAAGTACGACCAACAGAGTTGTTATTTTTTTCATAATTTTTTACCAATATTTTATAACGAAATGCTCAAAAACTCTTCCAATAACCATTTAGAATTTACGGCGGGTGTTTCAATTATTTTTATTTTAATGGTTCGAATAGTATTTATAAAATCTAACCATCGATGTGTAATAGAAGGAAGTTTTCTAAAAAATGGAATATCTGATACAGAAATCTTTTCTTGCCAGCAAGCAAGACTAATTGCTTCGATTTGATCAAGTAAATGACGTAAAGAAAATGCATCAATATCGGTAGTATATTGACCAGTATCCATCGCAATTTCCAATTGCTTTAAGGGAGTTAAAGCATCTTGCAAACCTTCAAGCGTTAAAGCTGATAGATCAAGAGCCGTTGCATTGGTTAAATAAAACAATTGTGCTGTGTGCTGTGTAGTAAGATTTGAGGCTGTGCTCTCCAATGCAATATAATCATGCCATTCTTTTAAATTTGGCTGAGGTAGAACCAATGTTCTTGCTCGACTTAATAATGTCGGTAATAATTTTTCACCAATATTTAAATCTAAAATAAATAACGTATCTTTCGGTGGTTCTTCCAAAACTTTTAATAACGCATTTGCAGACGCATTATTTAAGCGCGCCGCGGACTGAATCCAGTTTATTTTCCACGGACCGATTTGTGGTTTTTGCATCGTCTGATGAATTAATTCTCGAATTAACTCAATTTTTATCTGCTGTGACACGCCACTCGGTTGCAAGATCCGAATATCAGGCTGTGCTTCCGCTGCAATTAAATGACAGGATTTACATTGATTACATGCCATATTCCTCGATCGATTTGCACAATATAATCGTTGAATCCAGCTACGAATAATACTTTGACGATCAAATAATGAACCACGCAAAATAAAGGCTGAAGGTGGATGCGTGTTTATCCAATCATTCATTTGACTCTCAATCGGTACGTACCAATTAGGCAAATTATTGTGCTGCATGCAAATACCTACGACTTGAAACAAAACTTAATTAATTGTGGATATAACTGAATGAATAATATTCCAAATATTTTGTTGCACTGTTTTAATAGACTGACTTGCATCAATTTTATGATATTTTTCAGGTTGTAATGCTGCACGCTTTAAATAAGCCTGACGAATTTTATTAAAAAAGACATCGGCTTCTTGATCAAATCGATCTAAATTTT
>JAZKFP010000280.1:0-4643 GCA_040386355.1 Pseudomonadota bacterium
GTGGAAAAAAAGATCATGATAAACACCTAATTTTCATTCGCTACGGGTATATACCAAACACATATGAGTTTTCCCGGTTGTTGCATAGCTCACTCGTCTGCTCACCTATATATTTATAGGCTCCGCGGGCATATTTCGCATGCGCCTACGGGAAAACCAATCTGCATTCGCTACGGGTATATCGTCAGTTTAATTGCAGAGAGATTCCTAGCAAATAAATACGCATACCTATAAAAACAATAATAGCAAACGAATCATACCGAACTTAATATGGCTTCAAAATTCAAATATCTAATTTACGATCTGCCCAAATTATTGTATATCCAATTTAAAACAATGTTTTGAAACAAGCATAATGCCATTTAATGCTATTTTACTTCCAAAAAATTATTTTTGTATGAAAGTAGTTGCCTAGGCTTTATTAGCTTGCGTGATAGATGAGAGCAGCTAGATTTAAAGCTAAGCCACATGGAATGTGACTAAGGAAAGCAATTATAAAAGAGCATTAAACGGATAAACAGGGACGTTTTACAAGCTCATGGAATGAGGCAAGGATGCCTCGGATTGAATTGCAATCCACTTGCTGATCTCGGCGGGCGGGCTCGATTTAGAGCCCTTTTTTATTTTTAGAATTTTTAATCAATTGCAAAAATTTATCGTAATTATAATGTTAGGCTTCTACAGTTTTAATTAAATACTGTTTCTTGTCAGGTTTACCTTTCCATTCTTCAGCATCACTTAATGCAGGTTTTTTTTCTGAAATGTTTGGCCAAATCTGAGCCAGCTCAGCATTGAGCTCAGTAAATTCTTTTTGATTTTCCGGCACTTCATCTTCTGAGAAAATAGCGTTTACTGGGCATTCTGGTTCGCACAGTGCGCAATCGATACATTCATCGGGATGAATCACTAAAAAATTTGGACCTTCATAAAAACAATCTACCGGACAGACTTCAACGCAATCGGTGTATTTGCATTTAATGCAGTCTTCGGTCACTACAAATGTCATTTCGCCAACCTCATCCGTAAATCGAATTTATATCGCATGCTCGCTAAATGCTGAGTGATTGCATAGATAAAATTATGCTTTTAACTGTGTCGCGAAGCTATGTGGTCGAGTAGTGTACTGACTCAGCTGCGCGTCATCAAAGTTTTTTTCTGGATATGAAGCCAAGTTAAGGCTTCTAAAGGCGTCAAAGTATTAAGATCTAGGCTTTTTAATTCTTCTTCTATCTCAGAATGAGTCTCAAACGGTAGTAAGTATTGCACAGTCGAAGATACTGCTTCTATCGCTTTTGATACGGTTTTCTTTGCAGCTGGGTCTTGTGATTCTAATTCATCCAACATGGTCTTCGCGGTTGAAATAACGTGTTTTGGAATGCCTGCAAGCCGCGCGACTTGAAGTCCATAACTCCGGTGCGCAGGACCTGTTTCAATACGATGTAAAAATACAATGTCCTGGTCTTGTTCTATGGCTGATAAATGTAAATTTTGAACGCCTTGAGCGTGGTTAACCAACGCTGTCATTTCAAAATAATGTGTTGCAAAAAGCGTAAAAGCTTTTACTTGATTTGCTAAATACGCAGCGCAAGCCCATGCCAAAGATAAACCATCATACGTACTGGTGCCGCGGCCAACTTCATCCATGATTACTAAACTGTGTTGGGTCGCATTATTTAAAATATTGGCCGTCTCTGTCATTTCCACCATAAAAGTAGAACGACCGCTTGCGAGGTCATCGGAAGCACCAATGCGAGTAAAAATTCGATCAATTGGACCTATCTCTGCGTGCGCTGCCGGAACCCAACTACCTATATGCGCTAGAATCACAATCAATGCATTTTGTCGCATAAATGTTGATTTACCGCCCATATTCGGGCCGGTAATAATTTTCATTTTATCGACTGCATTCATGTTCAAATCATTTGGTGTAAAAGGCAAACTGCTTTTGGTTTCGATAATGGGATGTCGGCCCTGAATAATGTGCAGTACGGATTCATCTTTTAAAACCGGTGCTTGCCATTGAAATCGATCTGCGCGTTCAGCAAAGGTAGCAAGCACATCCATTTCAGCAATTTGTTCTGAAACCGTTTGAAGTGCAGCTAACTGATTGCGAATGTCTTGTAGTAATTTTTCAAATATTTCTTGTTCTAGCTGAATGCTTTTGCTTTGTGCACTAAGTGTTTTCTCTTCAAGTACTTTTAAATCCGGCGTAATAAATCGCTCAACATTTTTTAACGTTTGACGGCGATGATATTCAATCGGTGCGCGTTCTGCTTGCTGTTGACTGAGCTCGATGTAATAACCTTGCACACGGTTGTACCGAACTTTAAGTGAAGATAATCCTGTGCGTTCGCGTTCTTTTTGTTCAATATCGAGTAGAACTGCTCCAACATCTTGTTGCAACCCGCGGAGTTCATCGAGTTGTGCGTTGTATCCTGCCGCAATAACTCCACCATCACGAATATGATGCGGCGGTTGTTCAATTAAAGCTTTTGCAAGCTCTTCTACAAGTTCCGGAAATTCTGTCAGACCATCTAAAGTACATTCAGATTCTTGCTGAATAACATTGTGTAAAACCTGATTTAACTTAGGTAACGCATGCAAGGATTGACCGAGTTGAATTAAATCACGCGGTCGTGCACTGCCTAAACTTATGCGCGTTAAAATACGAGAAATATCTTGGATAGGACTGAGTGCATCGCGTAACAATTCAAAGCGATATTCTTTTAGAAAAATGCGAACAGAATTTTGGCGATTTTTTAACGCGGTGCGATCCAATAAGGGTAAAAGCAACATCTGTTTTAATAAACGTGAGCCCATAGAAGTTTTGCATTGGTCTAACAATGCGAGTAATGATCCGTCGCGCTCACCCTGCATCGTGCAAAATAATTCCAAATGACAACGACTCACTTCATCAATTCGCAAAAAATTTAATTGTCCATAGGGTTTGAGCGGACGAATATGATTTAAATTTTGGCGCTGAGTTTGTTGCGCATAACGTAAAACACAGCCGGCAGCACCAATTGCAATTGAGAAACCTTCGCAACCAAAACCTGCTAAATCGTGTATGCCAAAATGTTGGTGTAAAGCTAGGCGAGCAGAACTCGTATCAAATTCCCATGCGGAACGTTCGCAAATAGTAAATATTTTGCCTTTTAGTGCATCAGCCACACTTTGTGACGCTAGAACTTCACGCGGTTGAAAAGAATGTATTTCTTCAATTAATTGTTCAAGGGATTCCACTTCGTGAATCCAAAAATCTCCAGTACTTATCTCTAATAATGCGATGCCACATTTTTTTGTTGAAACTTCAATCGCAGCAATCCAATTATGTTCATGGCTATTTAAATGTGCTGCATCGGTTAGTGTGCCTGGAGTAATTACGCGAACCACTTGTCGATCAACTGGACCTTTTTGTGCGCCAGGTTCAGAAACTTGTTCGCAAATAGCAACCGATAATCCTTGTTTAACTAAACGCGCTAAATACGAGTCGACCGCATGTGCTGGTACGCCTGCCATCGGAATAGGTTGGCCATTGGATTTGCCTCGAGCGGTAAGTGTAATGTCTAAAATTTTTGCAGCACGTTTTGCATCATCAAAAAATAATTCGTAAAAATCTCCCATGCGATATAACAGTAAATCATTTGGATGTTGCGCTTTTAAGCGCAAATACTGCTGCATCATGGGAGTATGCGTATTCAGTTCAGTAGTCAAAAATTCACCTGCTGGAATTGTGATGTTGTGATCGTCGTTCTATTTTTAGAAACGCTTCCATTTTTTAAAATTTTGATGAATACCATGTGTGATAATCTGCATGGAACTTCATACAAGAAATAGGTTTACTACATAGCGTTGCCAAACAGTTCGCATTTTCAATTTATACATCTTGAGAAAATTGGGAAGATTCATGCTCGTTGATCAATGCTTGCAAGAATTGCACAGCATATTAAAGCGACCACAATACAAAGGTCTAGGCTGTGTGACAGCAGAATCGTGCACTGGTGGTGGAATCGGTGAAGCACTCACTTCAATTTCTGGAATTTCTCAATGGTATTGGGGCGGATGGATTACCTATTCCAATCAAATGAAACAAGATTTTCTACATGTACCAAAATTGACTTTAAAAAATCACGGTGCAGTTAGTCCAGAAACGGTATCTGCTATGGCATTGCATGCGGCACAGCAAGCGGATGCAAATATCAGTGTTGCGGTTTCCGGAATTGCAGGCCCTGACGGTGGATCAATCGAGAAACCCGTAGGCACTGTTTATTTCGCATGGACATGTTCAGTATTTAATATTGATTTAAAATTAGTAATGATTTCTTTTTTAAAATGGATTCAAGATGAGATGAAGTTAGCAATTATTGCACAACCTACTTTGCAGAAATTATCCAATGCATCGATGAAACTTACTACGTCAAATAATGCTCAAGATTATTCAGTGTTAATTCTTGGCATACAGTTTTCAGGGGATCGCCAACAAGTCCGTTCTCAAACGATTGCAGTCGCTTTACGAGGATGGGTTGAAATTTTAAATACGTAATCCATATTGGCAAATACCCAAGAAGTACTGTATATATATACAATGAATTTTTTAGGCTGAGGAGATAGGAATGGACGGTAATAAACAAAAAGCGCTTGAT
>JAZKFP010000280.1:4743-20875 GCA_040386355.1 Pseudomonadota bacterium
AATTTTTTAGGCTGAGGAGATAGGAATGGACGGTAATAAACAAAAAGCGCTTGATGCAGCACTGATACAAATTGAACGTCAATTTGGTAAAGGCGCAGTGATGCGTATGGGCGATAAACAAGAAAAAATTCCGTGTATTTCTACCGGATCTCTTGGACTTGATATCGCATTAGGTATTGGGGGTTTACCAAAAGGGCGAATCGTTGAAATTTACGGTCCAGAATCCAGCGGTAAAACGACGCTAACTTTGCAAACTATTGCAGAGTGTCAAAAAAATGGTGGCACTGCTGCATTTATTGATGCGGAACACGCGTTAGATCCAATTTATGCACAACGCTTAGGTGTAAATATTGATGCATTAATTATTTCTCAACCGGATACAGGCGAGCAAGCTTTAGAAATTGCTGACATGTTAATTCGTTCCGGTGCGGTTGATTTACTAGTGGTTGACTCTGTCGCTGCATTAACACCAAAGGCTGAGATCGAAGGTGAGATGGGCGATCATCACGTGGGTTTGCAAGCACGTTTAATGTCGCAAGCATTGCGTAAAATCACCGGTAATATTAAACGCTCCAATTGCATCGCTATTTTTATTAACCAAATTCGAATGAAAATTGGTGTGATGTTTGGTAGTCCAGAAACTACAACAGGTGGTAATGCATTGAAGTTTTACGCATCAGTTCGTTTAGATATTCGTCGTATTGGATCGGTTAAACAAGGCGATGAAGTTATTGGTAATGAAACTCGCGTTAAAGTAGTAAAAAATAAAGTAGCGCCGCCATTCCGCCAAGTTGAATTTGAAATTTTATACAACCGCGGTATTTATCGAATGGGTGAAATTCTAGATTTGGGTGTGCAACAAGGCTTGATTGAAAAATCGGGTGCATGGTATGCCTACCAAGGTCAAAAAATTGGTCAAGGTAAGTCTAATGCAGCACAGTATTTGGAAGAGCATCCTGAAATTTACAAAACTGTTGAAGGTAAAATTCGTGCTGCATTATTAACGAATGATCCTAATGCAGTAGATGAAAAGAAAGTAGAAGAAGTGATAACACCTGAAGTAGAAGATGAGCAAGCAGTGGTAAAAAATGCACGCGGTCGTCGAGCAGAAGCAGCAGCTTCTTAAATTTTCACTATTTTTATTTACGATTTTGAAACCGCAGAAGCTCTCGCCTGCGGTTTCAATTTATTTGAAATGGAAAGATCAAATACACATTAGTTTTCCATGCTGAACACCTAAAACTTAATTGTCGTGGGTATATGGCAAACGCAGATGAGTTTTCCCAAGTGAAATGTTTTATGAAAGGTGGTTTGTGGGAAAGTACATGTGGGCGAATAATTATTCGCCCCTACGATATCCGTTAAAGATTTTGGTATTTTTAGGAAAGTAATCATTATTTGTAGGGGCGAATAATCATTCGCCCGCGCTGAACGCTGCCTATTGCTTATCAAACATTAGAAAAGGGTTTTAGAAAATCTCATTCTGAGGCAGGGTATTATTATGGCTGGATGTAAAAGCAGCGCATTGGGTCTGCTAGGTCGACGTGAATACAGTCGCTACATGTTGCAAGAAAAACTCCTCCAAAAAAAATTCTCACCAGAAGTTGTTGAAGAAACTTTAAATGATCTAGAAACAACCGGCTGGTTATCAGACGCTCGTTTCACCGAATGTTATATTCGATATCGCGCAGGTCAGGGTTACGGTCCCATCAAAATTCGTTTTGAATTGCTACAAAAAAAAGGTATTTCTCAAAGTATTGTTGAACAAGCATTTGTGGAAACTGAAGTGGTATGGAGTGAGGTTCTGCAAAATTCAATTAAAAGAATATCGCGATCAGATGAGATACCTCTTGAAATTGATGAATCTCTAGAAATAAATTCAGCAGAAGAAATGACTAGCGTCGAGAAAATGAATGAAAAAAAGCGTTATCTCAAACAAAAATCAAAAGCTATGAATACCTTATTAAGACGCGGATTTAATTCAGAAAACATTCGCAAATGTATACGGGCGGTAGAAGGTGAATGTAAATAAGATAATTTTAAAGTTAGGTCTTACGTTATTAGTTACAGCGTGTTCACAAGATCCATCTTCAATTGAAGACAATACTAAACAAAGTAATTCTACGAGCGAAAAAAATATTTCTACAAAATCTATTCAAGAGTCAAATAAGAAACCAGACGATTCTATAAAAGTTTTTCATCAAAAGTCATCGTCACAGTTAGTCCCTGGAAAAGCGCATGTTACTATAGAAGGTGAAGGTTTACGCATTTTTGATAACGAAACAGGTCACGCGACTCCAATAGTTTTTAACTCACTACAAAATTCAACCATCTCGACACTGAATACGTTATTTGGTGAACCGAATGAACAAGGAAAGAATGAAGAATGCGGAGTGGATTTTATAAATTGGAATGGATTAATTACGTATTTTTTAAATAATAAATTTGTTGGGTGGGCAGTTAATGATAGTAAAGCCACGCATTTTGCGACAGCAAGTGGAGTTGGGATCGGCACAACCCGAGTTGAATTAAAAGAATCCTATGATGCTGAAATTAAAAAATCCACAATCGGCCTAGAATTTAGCGCGGTTGGATTAAATGGCTTATTGAGTTCGGCAAAGCCACACGCAACTATTACCAACTTATGGGCTGGACAAGCGTGTATTTTAAGATAGTGATTTTCTAGTGCAGTTATTTCCAATAAATTATTTTCAATAAAGTAAAATGAATGATTAAACAAGGAAGTTAAAGAACTTACTAACATTAATTTCCTTGCCGACTTTTCAAAGGTCAATCCATGTTAATTTCGGAATCCAATAAAGTTTTTGATTATTCTAACGCGAGAAATTCCTTACCCAACAATTCCCTACAATTAATGATTCACACTATTTATAGCTTGAATTCACTTATAAAAAATCATTGGCCAATGATGCTAATTGTAGGTTTTATAGGATTGGTCTGTTCTAAGAGTATGAGCAAGCCAACTGAATCAAATCATTTAAAATATATCAACACTAAAAAATATTCAAAAGACTGTTTCAAAAGTGTTTTAATGCCTATTGCTGAAGTTTCAGAAGAGTTGGAAAATAATTAATAGTCTGCATTGTTAATTTTAAGCTGTTTTTAATGATTTGTCTTGCGATGATAAATTATATTATGTCAGTTCGATGTTTGATAAAAAATCTACAGGTATAGGACAATCTAAAATATCGCCTATAGCCCGTATAATTTCCCATTCCTCAAAACTTACATTTTTATCTATTGTTAAACAATCACCTACTAAAACCATAATTTCATATTTTAATAAAACTGGGAGAGCAGCAAGTTGTAGCAAACATGAACGTAGTGACTTAACTGAAATTTCTTTTGAAAAATACTCATTCGAGTTTTTATAGCCCATTTGTGATCTCAAAGCTCTGTATAAAGTTTGCTGTTCAGTCGCTGTAATTTTTTGACGATGCAAAAGCGCGCGAATCAATGTGTCAATAAAGGGTTCAACCGATTGAAAATTTAAAGTCCGTGGTTTAATGTCTGGATCTTTTCTATAGTTTAATCTCTTATGAAGTAAACTAATCAGAACCCAATCAAATAAGTTAAATTCTCGATCTAATAAACCAATCTGCTGACATTTAGTAATGATTTCTGTGCGCATTAATTCATTAGCGCTATGTAATGTTGCAATTGCAATCTCGATCAAAATAATTCGCTCATAATTTGGATCAGGCAATAACTTGTAAATCTTTTTACAAGAATCAAAAACCTCTTGAGAAATATTGTGTTGGATCCATTCTAAAGCTCGAGAGGAATCTTCAGATGCTTGAATTAAATAGGCGTAAAGTAATAAAGGCGCTTGTGATATATCGTGCGCAATTTTATTTAATGATTGGGAAAGGTTAGTTAATATAGTATGTGCATGTTCAACGCTGGAAAAATTCAAATTGCCAATGATTTCAGCGGATTTTGTAAAAGTTTTTAAGTCGTTACGTTCTTCAACTTTAGGCACTAAGGTGAAACTATGTTCTGTCTCTGAATGTATATTTGTACTGTTTCTAGCATTGTAATTTTCGTGTGGCTCATTACGCATCATACCATCGGGCTTAGGCAGCAGTAATGTTCCTGAAAAGCTTGGGAATATTTTTTTTATACGATCTTTAATAGGTGGATGTGTGCTGAATAAACCAAACCCATTAAAAGCCCGAATTTCTCCAAAACAAGCGTGACTTATATCGTCTCGATAAGGCGTTGTTAAAAAGGATTTTTTTGGAAACTTATGAATACGAAATAATGCAGTTGCCAGTCCTATTGGATTACGCGTGAATTGTACCGATGCAGCATCGGCTAAATGTTCGCGTTGTCGAGAAATTGCAGCTTGAAAAATTTTCCCGAATAGATATCCAACACTGCCAACGATCATAACAGCAAGCCCAATTATTGCTGCCCGACTTCTTAAAAAATTTCTACCAAATTGAGCTAAGAATAAAAATCCACCCAGTATGATAATTAACCGTGTATTAATTTGAATGTCGCCATTTAAAATATGACTAAACTCATGTCCGACCACACTTTGAAGTTCATGACGCGTTAATTCATTAACTGCGCCATGAGTTAATACAATCACACTGTGATCGAGCGAATCACCAGCAGCAAATGCATTAATTGACATGTCTCCAAGAAGATAAATTGCAGGTGGTTGTAAACCAGCTGCAATTGCCATTTCCTCAACAATATTTAGCAATCGTTTTTCAAGAGGGGATTGTATTGAATTAAATTCAACATGACGCGCATTTAATAATTGCGCTAAACGATGGCCCGACCCGAAGCCTGTACTCTTTAATTGATTCCATCGAAGCATAGAGCCAAAACTAATCAATAATATGATCGCGCAGCTGATCCAAAAAAAAAGTGGGCTAGTCCAATAATTGAGTGGAAGAACAGTAGGATCTTTTTGAACGTCTAGAGATACAATGTAAAAAACAGGAATATGAACGGCTAACAAAACCAAAAATAAACCAAGTATAAAAAAAAGTATTAAATACTGAGTAATCTTTTTAGATTTTTTTTGCTGTTCAAAAAAATTCATTGCAATTAAAATTTAACAGCAATAGGTTGGCGTGCTTTTTCGTCTGAAATTTCAAGTAAAGGCGCTTCTTTAAAATGCATGGTTCCGGCAATCAAGCTATTGGGAAACATTTCCCGATAGGTGTTGTATATCATCACATCGTCATTAAAAGCTTGGCGCGCAAAAGCAATTTTATTTTCTGTAGAAGACAGCTCTTCAGTTAGGCTCGCCATCGATTCATTGGCTTTTAAATCGGGATACGCTTCTGAAACCGCGAAGAGTTTACCGAGTGTTTGATTTAAAAAAGATTCTGCTTGTCCTAATTTTTCAAGAGAGTGTATCTGATTCGGATTTTGAGCTGCAATTTTTGATACTGATACCGCTTGATTTCGCGCTTCAATAACCTGAGTTAAGGTTTCGCGTTCATGCGTCAGATAGGCTTTTGCAGTTTCAATAATGTTAGGGATTAATTCATAGCGTCGCTGTAATTGGACATCAATTTGTGAGTACGCGTTTTTAAATCGGTTGCGCAACTCTATTAAACGGTTATAAATCGATACTGCAAAAATAACCAAAACAATGAAAATACCGATCAAAGTCATCAAAACTGACATTGCCGTGCTCATGAACTCATCCTTCTAAAGGTTGGAATATTTCAACTTTAGTTGGCACTTACCATTGGCGCTAATACCCCTCATTCAGGCATTATTCACTTTTAAATGAACAACCCCAGGGGTTTACACGATTTATGTTGCTGATGATTGATAACTACGATTCGTTTACCTACAACCTTGTGCAATATTTCCAAGAGTTGGGCGAAGTGGTGAATGTAGTACGAAATGATGAGCTCAGCGTGGAAGAAGTAAATGAGCGCGAGCCACAGGCCATAATTATTTCACCCGGTCCCTGTACGCCAAATGAAGCGGGAATTTCTGTTCCTGTTATTGAACAGCTGAGTCAAAAATACCCCATTCTTGGTGTCTGTCTTGGGCATCAGAGTATGGCGCAAGCTTTCGGTGGCAAGGTCATTCGTGCACATACCGTAATGCATGGTAAAACGTCGCCGGTTTTTCATGAGGGCAAAGGTTTGTTTGCGGGATTATCAAGCCCAATCACGGTGACGCGTTATCATTCCCTCATTGTCGAAAAAGATTCTTTGCCGGATTGTTTTGAAATTACTGCATGGACACTAACTCCAACCGGTGAAGTTGACGAGATTATGGGTATTCGGCATAAAACGTTGCTACTAGAAGGCGTGCAATTTCATCCCGAATCGATTTTGACGGAACAAGGTCACGCTATGTTGAAAGGCTTTTTAAATCAAATTTAAAAATAGTTAGGAAAACCTATGTTAGAAAAACCTATGGAATTTCGTCATTGGTTAAATCAATTGCTGCAGCATCAAGATTTATCCGCAGAACAAGCTCGTGCGTGGATGACTGCGACAATGCAAGGCGAATTAACGTCTTTGCAAATTGCTTCTCTTTTGGTTGCGCTTCGAAGCAAAGGCGAATCAGTTATTGAAATCGCCGAAGCCGCAAAAGTTATGCGTTCCTTTGCAACGCCAGTGATTCCTGAATCAAAACATTTAGTGGATACCTGTGGGACAGGTGGAGATAGCGCTGGTTTATTTAATGTTTCAACCTGCGTCGCTTTTGTCGCGGCGGCGGCGGGAGCAAAGGTCGCAAAACATGGTAATCGTTCGGTATCGAGTTTGACTGGAAGCGCGGACGTATTAGAAGCGCTTGGTGTGGAAATTCAATTAACACCAGAGCAAATGGCGCGATGCATCGATAGTTTGGGCGTTGGCTTTTTGTTCGCGCCACTTTTACATCCTGCAATGAAGTACGCAGTTGAACCGCGTCGTGAGTTAGGCGTACGGACTTTGTTTAATGTACTGGGTCCGCTAACCAATCCAGCCGGCGCACAACGACAGGTTATTGGTGTATTTGATCCAGCGTGGTTAAGACCAATGGCTGAAGTATTACGCATCTTAGGAAGTACGCATGCGTTAATTGTGCATGGAAATGGTTTGGATGAATTTACATTGTTTGGTACATCACAGGTTGCTGAATTAAAAAACGGCGAAATCGAAGAGTACGATTGTGAGCCGGAAGATTTTGGAATTTCTTCTCATAATTTGGATTCATTACGCGTAACTAGTGCAGAAGAAAGTGCGCAACTCATTCAGAAAATATTAAAAGGAAAGCCCGGACCCGCTGCTGATTTAGTTGCTTTGAATGCAGGCGCCGCCATTTATGTGGCGGGATGTGCGCGAACGATGCAACAAGGCGTTGATATGGCGCAAGATGCTTTATCAACAGGATTGGCGAGTGAACGACTCAAAGAATTAGTCGAGCTAACACGTTTGTTTAAAGCCACCAATTAAAGCAGCTAATTCCTTTATAACTAGCGAATGAGCGGCAACTTGAGTACGATGGCGACCTTATTGAAGTCAGTACTAAATATTTTATTCACGGTAATCGCATGTCTTCGCAGTTAGATAAAATTCTTGAACATAAACGACTCGAAGTACAGTTGCGTCAAAATGAAACGCCGTTGCATGACTTAGAACAGCGTTACCCGTCTTTACCGCTTACTCGTGGCTTTGCTAAAGATTTATCGGCAAAAATTCAAACTCGACAACCTGCAGTCATTGCAGAAATTAAAAAAGCATCGCCTTCAAAAGGAATTATTCGAGCGGATTTTGACCCCGTTTGGATTGCGCAACGATACGCAGAATCAGGTGCTACCTGTCTATCGGTACTAACTGATGAAGTCTTTTTTCAAGGCCACGATGATTATTTACAACAAATAAAAGCCGCTGTATCAATTCCATTATTACGCAAAGAATTTATTATTGATCGCTACCAAATTATTGAATCACGAATATTGGGGGCGGACTGCATTTTATTAATTGCATCTGCACTGCCTGAACCTGAATTAACTGATTTTGCCGCTTATGCATTTTCATTAGACTTATCTGTGTTGGTTGAAATTCATTCAATTGAAGAATGGCATCGAGTAAAAAATATTCCCAACATTATTATTGGTATTAATAATAGAAATTTACATACTTTTGAAATCGATTTAGCAACCACATTAGAAATTGCAGAGGTTGCCGCATCAGATGGTTACGATGTCAGCCGCTTAGTATCTGAAAGCGGATTTTTTCATTCAGATGATTTGAAAAAAATGATGCAACACGGAATTTTTAGTTTTCTAATCGGTGAATCGTTAATGCGACAACCAGATCCAGGATTGGCTTTACAGCAACTAATGCACATTTAATAAATTTCAAATAAAAGACGGATTATACATGAAAAAAACCAGTGAACTTGACGATGAACTTCAACCCGCTTCAAAAGAAAGACCTGATAAGCAAAAAGTTGTTGGAGAAGAGTTTAGTGATGATCAATTATTAGAACTGATGAATCATCCGTTACCAGAATTTGGTCAACCTGATTTTGGTGTTGTAATTCGTGCTTACCGTGGATTACCCATTGAAGCCTTTGAACGCTTTTTAACCTTGTACAAAGAACAGGGTAAATCTTTAGAAGTTAAAGATAAAAATGGTCGCAGTTTATTAGAATATCTAAAACGATTTACTGCTCAGCTTGAATACGCAGATGCAGTATTACGTCATTTAAGTTGAAGAGCACGTCATTAAACTAAAAAAATTATTATTTAAATTAAAAAAATATTATGACGTGTCGTCGGTTAGATATTTAAATTCCGTAGTCATATCAATTGCTGGTCATGATTCATTTTCTGGTATTGTTTTATTCTACAAATTCGGATTTATTTCAAACTTCAGCGGTCGAAAAATGTTTCGTCCCTATACATTAACCGTCACCTGTTGAACTATAAATTACGTCTGCATGTACATGAGTTTCTTATGATACTCAACCTAAACACAACCCCATACCTTCAACGAATAATGTAGGGGCGAAACATTTTTCGCCCACGCAGCAGAATACCATTGGCATAGGATGTGATAAGAGACTGTTTCAAGCGCAATTCAATTACTAGACATCACTGTTTAATTGAACTGACAACACGTTCTACTTAAGTTGAAGCGTTTTATGTTTTTTTGAAGGTAAATTTTGTTTTTGTTCTGATACAGAGCGGGGCAATAAACCTATTTTATCTTCATCGGTAGAAGACATAAATAAATCCGGTAAAAATGATTCTGCCTCATCCATCGAAATATAATCTGCATCCGCTAATATATGACTGTACCTATCAAAATACAGAATTTGTTTTATCAATAGCGCAAATTCATGCGGAAAATGCAAGCCATGTTTTTTTGCAGTTTCAACCAATGCCATTAATTGTTGATTAGGATCACTAGCAAGATAAGAATCCTTGATATTCGATTCGAAGGTAAATAATTTCGCAATATCAGCAGCAAAAATATCAACATTAATATTATTTTTTGTCATACCAATTGCAATTAACGCCTCTGCGGTAGAACGGTAATCCGCTTGCGTTAACGCTTGAATAAGTTTGGTCGTGCCTGACCAGGTTGACTTTTTAACTTGACCTACTAAACCAAAATCAATAAATGCTACGCGACCGTCTCGCATTAATAATAAATTACCTGCATGAACATCGGCATGAAACGGTTCACCTTCAATTAGGCCCCCGTACCAAGCATTCATCGCATTTAACAAACTTAATTGAGGTGAAGCTGTGTATTCCGACAATTTTTCTAAATTGGTGAAAGCAATACCATCGACATGTTCCATCACCAACACTTTTTCACTGCTTAATGCATCGTAAATTTTTGGTGTAATCACGTTAGTAATGCCACGCTTATCTAGAAACACTTGAAATGCTTTTGAATTGTTTGCCTCGAGACGAAAATCACATTCGTTAATCATGCCACGCCGAATTTCATTGACCATATCCGCTAACGACATCATGTCCAGGTTTGGAACCCAACGTTCCACAACCGAAGTAAAAAAATGTAAAACCGATAAATCTGTTTGAATAATAGTTTTCACATGCGGTTTTTGAATTTTTAAAACTACACGTTCACCATTTTTAAGTTGTGCAGCGTGTACTTGAGCAATTGAGGCAGAAGCCAATGGTTGTTCATCGATAAAAGAAAATACCGAAGACAATGGAACTTGAAATGCTTTTTGAAGCGTTGGCTCCAAAGCAGAAAAGGGCAAAGGCGATGTTTGATCAAGGCACGATTGAAATTCTTCAACATATTCTTTTGGAAAAAGAGACGGTGCACTCGCAATAAATTGACCTATTTTAATATAGGTAGTGCCTAGGTCTTCACATAACTCACGTAATAATTTTGCTGATGGTGGTTGACGTTGTAAGAGTGCAAGACCGCCGCGTTTGGCAATAATTCGGCTGGTTGTTATTAAACGTTGGGCTCGTGCAACCCAAGACGACTCGGCCATCGGCATACTCACTTTAATAATTGATTTAATAAATCGTAAATGTGAAATAATCGATAAAGTTTTCTTTATTTATTTAAATCGATTCATGCATTATTTGCACGAATCGGAACATTGCTATTGGATATTGTTCATAATATTGCCTTGATCATAGTGTTGCATAGATAAGCAAGCAAGTTGCAGCGTATTTTTAAGGTTCTCCAAGTATGTTTCTGTATTTAATGAAGAATGGTTTTGAGAAGCTTCACCTAAAGTATGTACTACTGTAGGCTGCATCCGTAGCTTTGAATGTGAAAGCAAAAGATCGCATAGTTTTAATTATTAAAGGTATGGCCATATTCTGTGAAACGATTCAAACAGTTAGTGAATGAAAAATGGTTGCAACGGATTGATGTGCCTGAAGATTTATCAACGTGCATAGGCATTGACGTTGAGGGTGAAAAACAGGCAAGCGATATTCCAAACAGCTCCGAATTACAACATCGCATTTGGCAAAAAGTCGAAATGTTATTTTGCTCAGGCATGTATCCTACAATTGCCTTCTGTTTGAGATTTCAAGGGAAAATAATACTTAATCGCTCGCTTGGTTATGCTAATAACTGTCCTGGTTTGCCAGATAGTTCTGGTGATCCGATCATTGCCACGCCCAACACACCCATTTGTTTATTTTCTGCATCAAAAGTTATTACTGCAGTCTTGATTCACATGTTTGTTGAGCAGGGCAAAATTGATTTGCAAAGTCCTATTGGTGACTATTTACCCTTATATCCACAATCGGATAATCATCCCACTGTTTTACAATTATTAAGTCACCAAGCGGGTATTCCTAAATGGCCGTTAGGTGAAAGTAAATCCGAGATTTTTAATTACGATTATATGGTGAAGTTGGCGCATTCTTTGGAAGCGCAATGGACAGCGGGTGAACAGGTTGGTTACCACGCCTTAACATCGGGTTATTTGTTGGGCGAGATTCTACGTCAGGTTTCAGGTAAAGATTTACCGCTACTGTTGCATGAGATGTTATCTAAGCCTTTAAATATGGATTATTTATCATACGGCTTGCACGATTCACAAGCCTCCAGCGCTGCTCGTAATTACTTTACGGGGCTGCCGGTTTTACCCCCATTTTCTACCATTTTAAATCCGGCATTAGGAATGGCAGTAGAAGAAATTATTCCTATTTCTAATCAACCTGAATTTCTTAAATCGACGATTCCTGCGGGCAACGTATTTTCAACCGCTGAAGAAATTAATCGTCTTTTCCAAATGCTGTTAGATGGCGGAAGTTGGCAAGGTGTACAAATTTTAAAACCAGAAACGTTAGAATTTGCGATTAAAGAACAAAATTCAATGGCGATGGATTATGTGTTAAAAATGCCAATGCGTTACAGCGCAGGGTTTATGCTTGGCGAAAACCCCATTAGTATTTTTGGGCCGATGACTCGCCAAGCGTTTGGACATTTAGGCTTCACTAATAATTTATGTTGGGCAGATCAGCAGCGTCAAACTTCCGTGTCAATTTTAACCACCGGTAAACCGGTATTAGGTCCACATATTCCAAAGTTTATTAGTTTACTCGCTGAGCTTTCACGGATCCGAGTGCCATAACGATTTACGTTTTTGACTTTCTTCCATTTCTTTAGCCGTTGGCAAACTTCCCTTTTTAATTGCACATGCTAATAGCGTAACTCGACGATTCCAGTTACGACCTTCATCGGTATTATTACTCGCCATGGGTTGTGTATCGCCTGCCCCATAACTATGGGTTCGATTCATATTAATTCCGCGAGAGATCACATAGCGTTGCACATGGGTAGCGCGCAATTCAGATAAATGTTGATTGTACATGCCAGGTCCGGAATTATCGCTATGACCGATTAAATCAATGCGTGTATTGATAGATTCTTTAAACGCATCAATGAGCTGATCCAAAATAGGATAAAACGCTGGATTCAAATGCGGGCTGTCAGCGTCATAAAATAAATTGCCTGGTAATTGAAGTCGAATTTTTGAATCTGACATTTTTACATCGATGCCAACTTTTCTTAGGGTTGGCTCAAGGTTAGTTAATGCTTCTAGAGTATCGTCAGAAATTTTTTCATTGCTGCAAGCCGGGGGAATGGGACCTTTTAACGGCGCCCATTTATTTTTTTTAGGTTCGCCTTTTCCCATAATTGCTTGTGAGCCAGCACCAATAAATCCTTCAGTTTTGAAGGAGCGGGATTCATCAACAGTACCGGCATACGGTTCTTTATAAGAACAACCTGATAGAACCAGAAACAAAGAAGGGATAATGAAATAAATTGGTAAAGATTGTTTGATTAGAAAACTAGGAAATTTAACCTTCATTTCTCGTGAACTCCAAAAGTAATTCTTGTTGTTATAGTCATGCTAATTGTTATTATGAGCGCTTCTCTAGAGTATTCAGAAGTAGAAAGAGAATCAACATCTGATTAGATAATGTTTTTCTTTCAGTATGGTGTTCACACGGTTGTGCGCTTAAGAGAAGATATTATGTCTTTGGCAAATAAAGCTGAGACTATTATCCTTTCCCAAAAATCAGTGACTTACGTTTGATAATTGATATTAAAAAAATGTTGACAAAAGATTGCTATCAAGTGACATTTGACGTGTAGCCTTTTTTTACCAGATTGAAATCTCAAGAAGCTACAAATAAAAAGATCTTGAGACTATTGAATGCAGTTGCTTAGTAGACCTTTTCATGATCTGATTAAGCTGCTCATTCAAACTAAATATAAAAATACATATAACAAAAACAGAAATGAGGTAAACCTTATGTCCTTCCCCAAGAAGTATTCTTCCTCTGTAAAAAATATTATTAAATCATCTGTCATTGCGGCTGCTTTTTTAGCTTCTGCAAGTGTTTTTGCAGGTGCTCCACAAGCGAACGTAGGCGGTAATTCGACTATTGATATTGAAGTTCCACCTATTTTGAACGCTGGTTTAGCAATCGGTGGAGATATGGCGTTAGAAGTCAGTGTTGGTACTATTCATGGAGACTCGTCAGTGAACGGTGACCATAATGTCACTATTGCAATGGGTAGAATTCTTGAAGACGCTAACATTTTAGGAATTGGTTTAGGTGGTGGTCTTGGCGGTATTGTTAACGCCGGTTTAGTTATTGGTGGAGACTTTTGCGGTAAGGTAGCGGTTGGATCTATTGGTGCTAGTACTTGCACTTACGGCGATGGTCCATTTGCTGCAGAAGGTGAGTAGGATTGAATAGTTGAGTAATAATTATTTAATTATTACGAAGTTAAACAGTAAATAAGTCTGCGGCCTTGACAGTTTGAAAATGTATTTGTTAGGGCCGTTTTAAAAAATAAGATATATGAATGTATAACAATAATAATATTTATAAACTCCTCCGTTAGATGTGGAGAGGGGAACCAAAATGCAAATTCAATTATCCAATATTTCACGCAGTAAGAAATTAATTCTAATTAATTTTCTTTTATTGTCTGTACTCGTTCCCGTACCAACTCTTTACGCTGCCGCCCCTAATATCACTGGCGCAGTCGATATTACTATTCAAACAGGAACTATTACTAACGTGGCTACGGGTATTGGTTCAATTGCTCAAGTGGGCATTGGTTCAGTATCGGATGGTGATAGTACCCTTACCGGTTTTACAACAGATATTACTGTCGGTGATGTTATTAATCAGGCTGTAGCGCAAGGTTCATGTGCTCAAATATTAATTGGAACACTTGGTTTCCCTATGTGTGGGGGCGGAGGCGGAGCAGCAGCTGAATAAGTGAGTTAAATAATTATTATTATGCTGTGTCGTGGAATTATTTATGAAAATTAGAACTAATTTAAAATTTTTAAATGAAAAAATCTTAATAAGTAAAACTTTTTTCATAACAAGTTTTTCAGCTTGTGCGGTAAGTTTATTTTTATCTTCCGTTGCTCAAAGTGCAGAAATGATGGGGCCTCCTGACAGCCATATTGGATTTTCGGGCGTGCAATATCATATTCCACGTGGTACTCGTCCAACCTGGTATAAATATCAAGCGACACGCAATAAAATGAGAGGTGACGGTAAAAATTTAGCACAGGATGTACAGAACAGTTTAAATGCGCAAGGTGCTGAATCGCTACGTCGAAATTATACGGTGTCGGATGGTTATACCGGCGATTGTGCAATAAGTATCGGTAACGTGAGTAAAAGCCCGTTAGCTGGTAGAAGTGATAATGTTGTAATCATTGATGGTGATGTGATAAATGCTGGCGACTGCAATTAATAATAAAAAAAGAAAGATCGGCCACATTCAAAGCCAAAAAATTATTAAATGGCTTGGAATCTCTGCAATCTTATTCTTATCAGGCTGTGCAAAGTTTCAGCTTGGGCAAGAAGTTCATAGCCGTAATCCAATTGAAAAACCGGCTTACAACTTCACAACCTTTTCTGACTCTCTTGAGTGTGTTGATCATCTGTTATACATGATGGATGCCGAACCGATAATGCTCACGGCACAGGAAGTAAGTAATTATACAATGGAAGCCCAGCCACTGGCTGGTATGAAAGATATGATGATCTCTGCGTTTTCTAGAATGTCGCAACGCAGCGGAAAAATTCAGTTTGTTGCCTACGGTACAGATATTCGAGACATCATTCTTCTACATAAAGCGCATCGGCAAGCCAATGAATTTGCAGTACCGGATTACTTTATTCGAGGCGGTATTACGCAACTTGATCGAAACGTAGTAATTAATCGAATTGGTGGTGCAGTCAGTGCAGATGAAGTAAATGCTGCGTATTCTGGTGGCCAATCCATTTCCTATATTGGCCTTGATTTAAATATGGGAACGGTCAAAAACCTACAAATGCTTTCGAATGTTACTTCAAATAATGTTTTAGCTATGTACGATCGTGGTTTTGGAAATGAGCTTGGTGGTTCTATTAAATCAGTAGGTTTAGCCTTTGATTTTGGTATCGATCGTAAAGATGGTTTGGGCCAAGCGATTCGTAATTTAGTAGATTTAGGAGCGATTGAAATTGTTGGTAAATTAACCGATGTGCCTTATATGAGTTGTTTACCCGTTAACTATAGCGATCCAGATATTCAAACCTTAATCGATAAAGAGTATTACAACCTACGTTCAAAATCTGGTAAGTTAATTAAAGTCATTCAAATGCGATTAGCAGAAATTGGTTACTACCATGGGAAAATTGATGGTCTGCCTAACAAAGAAACTTTATTAGCAATCAATTACTTTAAAACGCTGTATCAAATGCCTGCTAATGAACCATTGATTACGATTAACCTGTACAAACATTTACTGTACGGTGAAAAATTTGAGTGGCCACGTGCACAAATGCGAGTGAATGGTGAATTCGCGCCAGCGGTTTCAAAAACGAATCGACAAGTCATTCAACAAGTTCGTGAAGGGCATGAATTAAATAGATTTGATTTAATCGAAGATGATTTATAAACGACAAATATAAATTTAAGAGTTTTCTTTTCAGGGTGAAGCTTCTTGCTTCACCCTTTTTTATTGTGGGTTAGAATTTAAGTGTGTTAATAAAAAACCAAACATTTAAACAACTAAAAGAGATTTTTTGGGCGGGATGCGGGATGCGGGATGCGGGATGCGGGATGCGGGATGCGGGATGCGGGATGCGGGA
>JAZKFP010000280.1:20975-33531 GCA_040386355.1 Pseudomonadota bacterium
TGCGGGCGAAAAATGTTTCGCCCCTACACATTAAAAATATTTTCCTAGCAACCGACAACCGATTATTTGGTTAAACGTATTTACCAATTGAATGAATTTTTCGATTATACGGATAGATGTTTGTGTATGTAGGGGCGAATAATCATTCGCCCGTGTATAAAATACCAATACATATTGTTCTAACCCAAACTCAACCTATCAAATACACCGGAAACCAATGTCTAAATCCTCTTTTAATGAAGAAGACACATCTCGCATTATTGAAATGGCGTGGGAAGATCGAACCCCATTTGAAGCCATAGAAAAACTATTCGGCTTAAATGAATCTGCGGTAATCCAATTAATGCGCGGACAACTAAAAACAAAAACCTTTCGCGTCTGGCGTAAACGCGTTACCGGCAGATCCACTAAACATTTATTCTTGCGATCACCCGAAGTAAATCGTGGATATTGCCCAACACAATATAAACGATAATTTGAATTTTTTAACACTCGCCACAGTTATGAATAAAAAATTACTTTGCGATATATTTTAATTAAATTATGGTTGCCCTAAAAAAGCCGCAACACGATCCCATTCATTTAATGTTCCAACTGCATTTTGTGCTGGACCTGGAAAATCAGGCGTACTCAAGGTGTCAGTTAAACGATCCATATTATCTTGTGAAAACCCTCGCAGTGATTGTAATTCTTTAGGGGCTTGAACTCTAATAGTATCTGCACTATCTGCTGGGCGATTTAATATGCGCTGTAAGCGATACGGGAATTGGTTTAGTACCACAGAAGTCATCATGTTACTTAATACATATAATTTCCGTTGATAAATTGGAACATTTAATTGCGGTGGATTTCCATTAATATGAGTATTTAAATTGGTTAAGTTAATGGGATTTTCTGAAAACCTTCTTAAAAATTTAATGATTTGAAAAAAATCTTCTCGTGCTAATTCTGTTGCACTAGTTTTCGCACGAGATTGAATCGAGTGAAATATTTGATTAGCCTCATCAAATGGTCTTTGCGCTAGTATCGTAGTAATTTTATTATGATTTTCAACTACTGAATCGTAATGTGCAAAGCCACGGTGTTGACTAACTTCGATTTGATGTAATCGAGATGGGTTTAATCTTTTCTTTTCAGCAATTAATTGTGGAATACTTGCTAAAGTCAATTTTGCTGCAGTAATTTGTAGCATTCTCGTAAGACCCACATCACTTTTTGCGTTTCTACGAACTTGATCATAAGTATCATCAGTGGGCAGTTCTGGTAATAATACATTTTGCATCCGCATTCCAATTATGCCTTTCTGCGAATTATTTTGTCGCACATGTGCATCTGTATTATTTTGCTGTGCATTTCCATGGGAACACATTTCAGCAATGTTTTGCCATAGCGCTAGTTTTATAAATTCTCCAGGAACAGTATCAATCGTTAGTAAATCTTGTGTTAAATGGTTTACCAAACCACTGAAATATGCCCTTGCTCGATGCCGAGTTATCGGATCAAATAATTGATTGTTGTCGATATCATTAAGGAAATCTCCTAAAAAATTTATATTATTTCTATTGTGCTGCCCAACATTGCCATGCCTCTCAAAAAAATCAACCGTATTTTGAAGCTCCCGTGTTCGCTGGTTACTAAAATGGTTACGTCGAAAAGATGATGCAATTGCTTTTTTGTGTGATCTATACAATAGCGCCAAAAAAATTCTGCCAACAATACGTCTAGCAATAACTGCAAGGAAACCAAGCCCAGATCCAAAGCTTATTGTAGGTATACCGTATCTTTCCCATTTAGATTTCTCAGTTTTTTCAGGTTCAGGAACTGGCTCCGCAGTTGTCGTCGGTTGCACCGTTGCAGGAGCACTAGAAGGTGATTGTGTTTTATTGGGTTGAGATGTAGGTGCGGGTGTATTAGGCAGTACAGTTGGTTTTGCAGTTGCAGGCATTGTAGGTTGTGAAGTTGCTACCGGAGCTGGAGTTGCTGAAACAGAAGGTGCAGGAGTAGGTGTTCCCTCTATAGGATCTCCAAAAATTTGAGTTTTAGATTCTATTGTAATGTGATAATTAAAAGTGCGGGTTGATCCATTTGCACTTACAGTGCTAAATGCATTTAATTGATCTAAAGTAAATTCATAAAACTTTAAACCAAACTTCTCTTTGATAGTTAAATTTCCTAAAAACACAAGTTTTTGATTTTCAATAAACAACTCAACATCTTCTTCCGTATAAAATACTTGCTTAACATGAACATTTTTTATTAAACACCCATAATCAATATGAGTAGGTCCCTCAAAATCTGAGTTTAGAACTGTAACACCATCATCTATAAAATTTGTTACAGCATCTGCAGATGTATCAAGGCTTAAAAAATTCGAGTTATTAATATTGCTATCGTATTGCACTTCAGTAGGTCCGGCAAATTTTGACTTATTAATCGTTACATTATCATCAATAAGCGCATCATTTAAAAAATCACTATTTGTTAATTTACAGTCGTAATCCACACTTGTTTGGGCATTTGGATTAAAGCTACAGTTTGTAATTATGTTATTTTCTCCATAAGAATTGGGAAGTGAGGTTGTTTGAAGAAATCTCGTCTGTGATTTTAAAGATGAGTTTATATTTTGGTGAGTAACTGCGAGATTATTTTGAACTTTAGAAGTTTGTGAATCGAAAGTAAAAAAGAATTTTGCTTTCGATTTGGAAAAATAATTTTCTGCGGCATTTTGAGACATATGAGTTCGTTGAAAAGGCGCACTAATCCCAAACGCAAAACCTGAGTTTGAACCCAAAACCGCCACAGCAATTGAATACAACCGCCCCATTCTAGGTAGCGGATTAAAATGTGCTTTTAAAGATTGATTAGCATTAAAACTGGCAGGGCGATTTGAAACGGTCATGATACTTCTTCCATATAAATGCAAAGTTAACAGTGAACTTTAGAATGAAAGGCGCCAAAATATCATTTTGCAGTTCGAAAAGTCCAGCTAGGCTTTAAATAAAAGAAGGTTTTCGTAATAAATATTTATGCTTTTGTAACGCTGCTCGCAGGAGAACCTTTGTTAGGGGAAACAAGTTTAAATAAAGGAGCCAGGAGTAAAAATAATAAATCATTATTTTAAATAGCTTTATTAATTCTATAAACGAAACTGCTCCCCTAAATACACTTCCCGCACTTTTTGATTTGCCAGAATATCGCTCGGTGTACCTGAAGCAATAATGGTTCCTTCGCTCACGATAAAAGCGGCTTCACAGATATCTAATGTTTCGCGGACATTATGATCGGTAATTAATACACCTAATCCACGCGCCTTTAATTGCAGAATTATTTCTTTGATGTCAGATACTGAAATAGGATCAACACCTGCAAAAGGTTCATCTAACAAAATAAATTTTGGATCCATTGCAAGTGCACGTGCAATTTCAACACGACGTCGTTCACCACCGGATAAACTCATACCTAATGAATTGGCAACGTGTTGAATATGAAACTCTTGCATTAACTCATTCAGTTTTTCTTTACGTTGAGTTTTGGACAAATCTTTGCGTAATTCAAGAATCGCCATAATATTGTCTTTAACCGACAAACTACGAAAAATAGAAGCTTCTTGCGGTAAATAACCAATTCCATGTCGAGCACGGCCATGCATGGGTTCATGCGTTAAATCAATATCGTCAATTTTTACAGTGCCTGCGTCTTGTTCGACCAATCCAATAATCATGTAGAAACACGTTGTTTTTCCTGCGCCATTTGGACCAAGTAAACCAACCACTTGTTGACTGTTCACCGATAAAGAAACATCACGCACAATATTTCTTTTTTTATAACTCTTTGCTAGATGTTGCACGTGTAATTGACTCATAGGTTTTCCATGTCTTTCTCAGAACAGTTATTTTCTAAAAATTTATTTAATAATTTATGGATTCTGAGTTTGTGAAGGATTCAAAGTAGGGTTTGGTTGATTAATGGAAGAATTTTCTTTTTTAGGTATTGAAAAATCTTCCATTTTTCCTGATGGATCATTTGTTGTGCTTTCAGTTGGAATACGCATATGGACACGCTGAGCGGGAGCAGTTTGGCTTGCTGGAGCACCTGACGCACGTAATACACGATTATTTAAATCGTATTCAATTCGGTTGCCTTCAAAAACACTGTCGTCGTGTGTTAAACGACCTTTACCCTCTAAAATCATGCGTTGCGCATCGAGTCGATAGGTAATTTTTTCTGCATTTGCTTCGACTTTAAACTCGCCACTATCGTCAAAGAATTTTGCAGGTTTTCCCATTGCAACTAAGTAACTGACTTTACGATTTTGGCGATACACTCGTAGCTCATCTGCTAATATTTTTCGATTGCCTTGCGTTAAATTGACATGTCCTTTGTAGGCTGCAAACCCTTCTTGTTGATTGAATTCTGCTGCGTCGGCACGAATTTCTAAAAATTCATTCAAGGGTTGTGCTGCAATTACCGCTAAAGGCATATTGAATAACGTAAAAATTAATATAAAAAGAATGTTTTTTAACATGGTTTCTCATAATGCTGAGTGATTATTGTGAATTCTTGAAAGCTGATGATATTGGCCCAATCAATTTTAGTTTGCGTGTATTTAAATCAAACAACAGGCCTTTACCTTTACTGACTCCGAAACTATTTTCAATTAAAATATCGGTATTCGTCGTGACAATGTTTTTAATAGAATCAATTTCTAAATTTTCAGTTTCTAATGTAAGCGCATCGGAATTTTTTTGACTAAATTCTACGCCGCCCTTCAACGTTAAATACGAAGAGTCATTTTGCAGGATGCCTTCGGTAGCGGTTATTTGCCATTCCGAATCTTTTGCCATAAAATCAAATTTTGGATTTTCAATCAAGGTAATATTTTTTTTTTGAAAAAAACTAAATTTGTCAGCCTGCATAGCGGAAGATAATTTTCCTTTGTCATCGTATATGCGTGTATTACCTTCGAGCAATAAAAAATCTGGTATTTCCGCCGTGGCAACTGGTGCTGCACTCATTGTAGATAAAGGTTTTGCTTGATCTAGCATCCAGCGCAAACCTAGCAATGACAAAATTGTCGCTAGCATTAAAAAAACTTTAATCGCAAAGCCCGAATTCACGCATTATCTCCGGGAATTGTCTGTTCTGTATTTTTGCGAGCTTTTAAAAATGAATGAGGGTTTTCTTTCACATGTTGACTGTAAGTTAAAATAAGATCGCATACTTCACGCACGGCTCCTAATCCTCCTGATTGATGCGTAGTCCAATCTACAATATTCCGAACTGAATTGTGTGCATCAGGAACCGTTACGGCACAGCCTACAATTTCGAGTGCACAAATATCAGGCACGTCATCACCAATATATAACGTTTCTTCTAATGAAATATTCCAGCTAGCAATCATCTTGCGTAAATCTTCTGCTTTATCCCGACTGCCTTGCACAACAGCATCTATTTTCAAATCTGTAGCGCGTTGATTCACAATTTCTGAAGCTCGACCTGTAATAATTCCGGTTAAAATTCCGGCAGCTTTTAAGGTGACAATTCCTTGTCCATCTAATACATGAAATCCTTTCATTAGTTCACCTTGCGCTCCAAACCATAAATGACCATCGGTTAGTACGCCATCAACATCCATAACAAATGCACGAATATTTCGTAATTTGTATTGAAAGTCACTTGGTAGTCGCTTTGATAAACTCATGTTTTTCCCTTTGTTTTATAATAGGTGCAGAATTCTTTTTCATGGTGCAACGTCTTGCGAACGGCGTTGTACGCAAGTGGTGAGTCCCGAAGCATACAGCCGCTTGTTTTTAAAAGCGGTATGTGAGCAGGCGAAAAACTTAGACACAAAATGTTTTGTGACAAACATTTTGCAGGAAAAGAATTCTGCGCCTATTAAATATTTTTAAACTACGCCAGCACGCAATAAGTCTTGCATATTGAGAGCTCCAATCGGAGCGTTATGTTCATTTAAAACCACCACGCCGTTGATGCGATGTTCTTGCATAAGATGTGCAGCTTCTGAAGCCAAACGTGTTGCATGAATTGTTTTCGGATTAACGGACATTGCTTGGCTTACAGACAACTGCAAGCTCATTTTTTTATTTATGGCACGGCGTAAATCACCATCCGTAAAAATACCTATTAAAGTATTTTTATCATTTAAAACGGCGGTTAATCCTAAACCTTTTTCTGTCATGACTAATAATGCTTCGATAATAGGAGTGGATTCTTTAACCACAGGAAATTGATCTGTTGCATGCATGACATCGCTTACTTTAACTAAAAGTTTTTTTCCAAGACTTCCACCAGGATGGGAGAATGCAAAATCTTCTGCGGTAAAACCTCTTTTCTCGAGTAGCGCGATGGCAAGCGCGTCGCCCATAACCATAGTTGCAGTTGTGCTGGAAGTGGGAGCTAAACCTAATGGACAAGCTTCTTGCGCAATCGGTACTAATAAATGTACGTCGGATAATTGCGCTAATTCAGAATTCGAATATCCGCTCATACCAATCAAGCCAGCGCCAATCCGTTTAATAAAGGGTAATAATAAAGTTAATTCTGCAGTGCGACCAGAATGAGAAATAGCAATAACGACATCTTGGGTTTGAATCATGCCTAGATCGCCATGACTGGCTTCACCTGGATGAACAAAGAATGCTGGTGTCCCTGTACTCGCTAACGTCGCGGCTATTTTTTTACCAATAATTCCGCTTTTGCCCATACCACAGACAATAACGCGTCCTTTGCATTGCAAAATTAACTGACAGGCTTTGCTAAAATGTTCATCAATCACAGTTGCCAGATTAGCTACAGTGCTCGCTTCGATCTCAATAACGCGCTGCGCTGAAGTAATAAAGCTGTCGTTAACGTTTTCTTTCGCTTGCTGCGCGTCGATTAAGCCTGTCATGCCTTGTTCCTAAAAAGAGATTTTTTTGAATTAAGTAGTTAGAAATGCCAGTCGAAAGCAGGTGAATTTAAGAATGTAGAATTTTCTCTATCATAATGTGCCTTGCTCAGAATGGTTTTAGCGTAGGCGCTTGTGAAATAAGCCCGCGCAGCATACCGCTCTTTGTTTTTTATAAAAAGCGGTATGTGAGCAGGCGAATAAGCAAGCAACACCCGATAAAACCATTCTGCGCTGGGTATTAAGGTTTTGGATTGTAAAGAGCAGCTATACCTTTGTCATCTCAAAGTCGGAACCTTCGCAAAAAGTGGCTAGTCTGAGATAAGTACTAGATTTAGTGCTTTCGATTGCAATCTATAGTTGCGTCGATGCCGGTTTTCTGGGACGCTGCGGCTGCTTTTACCTGCAGCAACTTTAAATTATTAATAAGGTGAGGAGATCGTTGATGTTTTCAGTGATGCGCATCAAACGTAGTTTTTGCAAAATGAATCGTCACTTGTATTTGAATTGGTTTTTGAATGGATTTGCAGTTATATCTGTTGTTTCTGGCTTGATCGTTAGTTCGTCGATACTTGTTGAAACAGCAAATGCAAGCACTAAACCTAAAGTTGCATCTTTTGCCACGAATCCGGATGAAGACGATCCCGCAATCCTTATGACCGGTTCACGAGACGAGCTTCTAAGTCGTCTTAAGGCTTTAAATCCTCAAACCACTCCATTGGAAGAATACCGAAAAGTTGTTACCGATACGGTAGCACCCTTTGTGGATTTTGATTTGATTGCAAAACGCGTAATGGGAAAATACTACGCCAAAGCAACGTCTGAGCAGCGCAAACAATTTTCTGAAGTATTTACAAATTCGTTAATCGATACGTACGCAAAAAGTATTGCTGGATATAATGAGCAAGCTATTGTGATTCTGCCATCTAAGCCTATTCGCTCAAAAGATAATTTGGAGCGAACTGAAGTATTAATGGAGATTCGCGGTAAAGACGGCAGCGTTTATCCTGTTGAATATAAAATGTTCCGTGTGAAAGATAAACGTTGGTTACTCGAAAATATTGTTTTGAATGGCGTCAATTTAGGATTAACCTTCCGCAATCAGTTTAACCAAGCCGTTAGTAAAGCGGGCGGTGATGTCAATAAAGCTATTCAAAGCTGGGGTCAGCAAGATGTCGATAGTTGAAGTATCAGAAAAAAACATTGCACAAGCCATTCAACAACAGCAACCGAATGCCAAGGTTGCTGTCGTGTTATCGGGTAATCATGCAAAATTAGTTATTGTTGACGATCATTTCCAAGGATTATCTTCTTTGAAACGACAACAAGCGGTTTATGCAGCGCTGACCAATTGGATTCAAAGTGGACAATTACACGCAGTAAATATGGAAACTTTCACAGCAACTGAATGGCGTACGCAGTCTTTATTACGTGAAGATGTACACTTCCATCCTCTTTCCATCGCATAATTCTAATCCAATCATTTTTTCATCTATCTTTTAGGCCTGTTTGATGGACCAACTTCTTGTATATGGAGGCGCTTCTTTAAAAGGGCGCCTTAATGTTTCTGGCGCTAAAAATGCTGCGTTACCTATTTTGACGGCTGCATTATTAACTCAAGATGTTTTGCGTTTGCACAACGTGCCGCATCTACGCGACGTGACCACAATGTTGCAATTGCTTGGTTTTATGGGATTGCAAACTACGGTACATGATGATCATTCGCTGCAATTAGATGCTTCGAAAATAAATCGCTACGAAGCACCATATGAACTCGTTAAAACTATGCGAGCTTCGATTTTAGTTCTTGGGCCATTGTTAGCTCGATTTCATTCAGCGCGTGTTTCTTTACCTGGTGGATGCGCAATTGGTAGCCGTCCAGTTGATCTGCATTTAAAAGCCCTTCAACAAATGGGGGCAGAAATTGAAGTGAAAGCTGGTTATATCGAAGCAAAAGCGCCGAGTGGTTTACATGGTGAACGAATTATTTTTGATACCGTAACCGTTACGGGTACTGAAAATCTTTTGATGGCGGCGTGTTTGGCAAAAGGTACCACTATTTTAGAAAACGCGGCGCGTGAGCCTGAAGTTGTCGACCTTGCACAATGTTTAATAAAAATGGGTGCACGTATTTACGGTGCAGGGAGCGATACGATTCGTGTTGAGGGCGTTACTGAACTTAATGCGGCATCACATTCCATTGTTGCAGATCGGATTGAAGCAGGTACTTTTTTGGTGGCTGCTGCTCTAACGCGGGGCCACATTATTCTAGACAAAATTTCACCTTCTATTTTAGATGCGGTGATTATTAAATTACGTGAAGCGGGCGCACATATTGTTTTAACGGATAATTCCATCGAATTATCGATGACGACTCGACCAAAAGCCGTCAACATTGTAACGACGCCATACCCAGGTTTTCCAACCGATATGCAAGCCCAATTTATGGTGTTAAATACTATTGCCGAAGGCGCGAGCACTGTCACCGAAACCGTTTTTGAAAATCGTTTTATGCACGTGCAAGAATTAATTCGCATGGGCGCTTCAATTCAAGTGCGTGGTAATACTGCAATTGTGATTGGTCAATCTAAATTGACCGGCGCGCAAGTTATGGCAACCGATTTACGTGCATCAGCTTCGTTAGTTATTGCTGGTCTTGCAGCAGAAGGACAAACTTTAATTGATCGAATTTATCACATCGATCGTGGCTATGAACGTATTGAAGAAAAGCTCGGCCACTTTGGGGCCCGTATTGAACGAAGGTCATAATCCATGAACCCGCTGTTAGAAAAATTTAATGGTTTAACAATTGCGCTTTCTAAAGGCCGTATTCTTGACGAAACATTACCTTTATTAGCGGCCGCTGGAATTGTACCTACTATCGATCCGCATAAAAGTCGCAAACTTATTTTGCCTACGCAATCTCCTAATGTTCGTCTATTAATTTTGCGCGCGACCGATGTGCCAACCTTTGTTGAACAAGGCGCGGCAGATATTGGTATTGCAGGTCGTGATGTATTGATCGAAGCTGGCTCAAAATCCCTTTACGAAATTTTGGATCTACACATTGCTCGTTGTCGTTTAATGGTTGCGTATCCTGAATCTTTCTCTGAAGACGTTTCGTCGACATTAAAACCCTTAAAAGTAGCAACTAAATTTGAACGAATTACACGCCATTACTTTGCAGAGCGTGGTCGACAAGTTCAGGTAGTGAAACTCTACGGTTCGATGGAACTTGCGCCTTTAGTTGGGTTAGCAGATTGTATTGTTGATGTAGTTGATACTGGAAAAACTTTAGCTGCGCACGGTTTGCGCCCTACTGAATTAATTATGGATGTAAGTTCAAGGCTGATTGTTAATCCTGGAATATTACGGATGAAATGGCGCCAGATTAATCCGATTGTTGAAGCTATGCGACATGCGGTGAAATTACGTAAGAACGAGCTGAGCAAGAGAGAAAATCATGTTGATACGGCGTCTTAAACAAAATTCTGACGATTTTGATGTGCAATTAAAGCGTTTATTAAATCGGGAAGATGATCAGCGTCGAGTCACCACTGTCGTGAGCAATATTGTGGCGGATGTTCGTCATCGTGGTGATCAAGCGGTATTAGAATATACGCAACGTTTTGATCAACGCGTATTAAATTCAATTAGAGATATCACGATTGACCATGATGCCTTGCAAAAAAAATTGCGTGAATACGAATCTGCTGCGCAATGGAAACAATCAATTTTTGCTTTAAAACAAGCTGCTGAACGTATTCAGGATTATCATCAACGACAGTCTTTATTAGCCTGGAGTTATGTCGACTCACACGGTAATGAATTAGGTCAACGAATTACACCGCTTGATCGCGCAGCTTTATATGTCCCAGGTGGAAAAGCTTCTTATCCGTCATCGGTTTTAATGAATTCAATTCCAGCTCGGGTTGCTGGAGTACCGCATCTAACAATGACGGTTCCTGCACCTCAAGGTGAATTGAATCCATTAGTATTAGCAGCTGCTGCTATTTGTGAAGTAGATATTGTTTATACGATGGGTGGAGCACAAGCCGTTGCAGCTTTGGCATACGGTACAGAAAGTATTCAAGCAGTAGATAAAATCGTTGGTCCAGGAAATCAATATGTCGCAGAAGCGAAGCGACAAGTCTTTGGTCAAGTCGGCATTGATATGATTGCTGGACCTTCTGAAATTCTCGTCGTATGCGATGGAAAAACTCCAGTGGAATGGATTGTCTGGGATTTATTATCGCAAGCCGAACACGATGAAGCCGCACAATCGATTCTGTTATGTCCGAATGTTTCCTTTATAAATGAGGTAGAAAAAGAAATCGAACGTGTTCTTAAAACCTCTACACGCGCTGAGATAATTCGTAAATCGCTTGCCGATTTTGGTGCTTTGATCGAAGTGCAATCGCTTGATTCTGCAATGGAAGTCATTAATCAAATTGCGCCAGAGCATTTAGAATTATCTTTCGACGAGCCTGAAAAGTTTTTACCAAACATTCGACATGCTGGTGCAATCTTTTTGGGAAGACATACACCAGAAGCTTTTGGTGATTATTGTGCAGGGCCTAATCACGTTTTACCGACATCCGGCACTGCACGCTTTGCATCGCCATTAGGTGTGCCCGATTTTCAAAAACGAACTTCGTTGATTCGTTGTTCAGTTGAAGGCGCAAAACATTTAGCGTCAATTGCGCTTCCATTGGCAGAAGTAGAAGGTCTGGAAGCGCATGCGAAATCTGCGCAATGTCGTAGCTGAAAAGTATTGACGTTAGAAAATGGAAGAATGCTCTTATTAAAATACTTTTCTAATGTTCAGATCGTAATAAAAATTGCGCAGTTTTAAAAATAAAGCTTTTTTTGCGAATTTTGCGTCAATGTGTTGCAATGCACGTCATTCAAAATTGTTCCGTGTGTGTATATCGTTTCGTATCGTTAAAAGTTCAGATCAAAAAAATCGCTTACCTTTGGAGGTTTCTATGTCTATTGAATTACCACCTTTACCGTACCCGCAAGACGCATTAATGCCGCATATTTCTCCGGAAACTTTGGAATATCATTACGGCAAACACCATCGTACCTATGTCACAAAGTTAAATGACCTCATTAAAGATTCACCATTAGCCGATAAAAGTCTTGAGCATATTGTCAAAAATTCCGAAGGCCCAATTTTTAACAATGCAGCTCAAGTATGGAATCACACTTTCTATTGGAATTGTTTATCACCAAACGGCGGTGGCGAAGCAAAAGGCGCTTTAGGAGATGCAATTAAGTCCAGCTTTGGTTCTTTCGAAAAATTTAAAGAATCTTTTACTCAATCAGCAATTGGAAACTTCGGATCCGGTTGGACTTGGTTAGTAAAAAAATCAAATGGCGAAGTTGCAATTGTTAATACGTCAAATGCAGAAACTCCGATCCGTAAAGGCGAACAAGTTTTATTAACCTGTGATGTTTGGGAACATGCGTATTACATTGATTATCGTAACGCACGACCTGATTATTTGGCCGCGTTTTGGAAATTAGTAAATTGGGATTTTGCCACGAAGAATTTCAATTGATTTTTTAGGAATTAAAAAAGGCCAACTTAGTTGGCCTTTTTTATTGAATGACATACTTTATTAAATGAGAAGTTATGGACGA
>JAZKFP010000281.1:0-5617 GCA_040386355.1 Pseudomonadota bacterium
AACAACAAAACCGCAGTATAACAAAGATCGGTTAATTCTAATCAAGAGAAAATAAAATGCACTACCTACAGTTTTTAGCGCGTTATCTTTTAGTCGGAATATGTTTCTTAGGAATACTAAAATTTGGAATAAATCATATATCTTATTCTTCCGATCAATCGGAAAAATCGAATATGGCCATTTCATTCAATTTATCAGCGCACCGTGGTGTAAACGGTGAATTTGTTATTCCAAATAATGCTTCCGATAAAACAATTAATTCATTTACTTCAGCAAATTTATCACGCTCGCACCAACCGTCTTGGCAAGCGGAAAAAAGTCCCATTGTTGGAGGCGGAATAGTTGTACCTGTTCCTATGGTGCGTTCTCATTCGATTGCAGATAAAGAAAAAAGTGATCAAGGTTATCAATTACGTATCAGAGATAATATTCATACTCATCAAAATAATTCACTTACTTCAACTGATACCACTCATGGTGTAAATCCATGAAAATGATTTTTTTTAGAAAGTATGCTGCTTTATTTCTTGCATTAATTTTTACAAATTCTGCGCAAGCTGCTGCCGTATTTCATATTCATTATTTGGACTCACCTGGTGAAGGGTTTTATGACACAACTCCAGTAACTCCGGTTGGGACTAATACTGGCACCTCATTAGGTCAGCAACGTCGTATTGCTATGGAATATGTCGCTGATAGTTTGGCTCAGATGTTACATTCAACTGTACCTATTCGAGTTGAAGTCGCATTTGATTCGTTGGGAGGTGATGAATTTTCAGCATCGTTAGCGGAAGCTGGACCTAATACTGTGCATTTAAATTTTAATGCAGCACCAAAAACTAATACGTATTACGCACAGGCACTCGCAAATCAATTATCACGTATGGATTTAGATCCCACTCGAAGTGATATTAGTGCAGTTTTTAACTCTGATATTGACGGTGCTGCCTTGGGCTCTAGCCGTTGGTATTACGGTTTGGATAGCCAAGCAAATAATTATGATTCTGATTTCATCAGTGTTGCAACACATGAATTAATTCATGGTTTAGGATTTATCTCTCTAATTGATGCAGATACTGGCGCAAAAATTCGATGTAGCGGAATTAGTGATTGTTTAGCTAGTGGTGATGATGCGTATTCATTGCAATTAGGATTTGATTGCCGTCGCTCGTCAAACTGTACTCAGCAATTAGCAGAAAGCTTTTCAACTACTCCCGATCAACTACCGCTGGCATTTAATACGATGTCGGCAAATCAACGGAAAATGGCATCGTCGGAAAATCGCTCAGTTGTTTGGATGGGAGAAGCAATGCAAGCTTGGCTGGCAACGAATCCGATATTGGATGGAAGTTTGTTAGGCCGATCGCTTATGTTTTCACCTGAAACAATTACTCCAGGTTCTTCGTTATCGCACGTTGATGTTTCTTTTTCTCCCTATGAGCTAATGGAACCTTACTATCAAGAAGCTACACAAAATGTTGCGGTAGCAGCAGCAGCACTAGCGGATATGGGATGGAGCACACTTACTGATTTAGATTTAACTGTTAATTCTACGACTCCGCGTAAATGGTTTATAACACTTGAAAATAATGGTCCAAATATCGCTAACAATGTGTTCTTGGAAATTTTAGTTCCTAACGAATTGCAATTATCAATTGATGAAATGACATCCGACAGCGCATGTGCTGCAGTAGCGGCTGTGAACAATGAAAAGTTATGGCGTTGTACATGGAATAACTTGGGCGTTGGTTCCCGTCAGGACTTGATCGTCATACTGTCTAATGGCGCAAGTATTTCAAATCGCTTCCAAGTTGATATTGGAGCAGAAATTACCGATCCAATACCTACAAATAATCGTCAAATATTTCCAGTTAATACAGAAATTCCATTAGAAGAAAAACCACTAGTGACTACAACACAGCAAACGAGCTCTTCAAAATCCGGTGGTAGTACACAGGTTTTTTGGAGCATTTTGTTTTTAGCATTAGGATTTTTGCAGATGAGAAATTCAATTCAAAAAATCAGTAGCGCATAAAAATATTTTACTTTCAATACTGGATGCAGATTGGTTTTCCCGTAGGGTTAAGGCTTTTAATTAAGAGACTTAACGCGAAATAAGCCCGCGCAGCATACTCAACAGTATGCTAAACCTTTTTGATTAAAAAGGTTTAGGGCGAATGAGTAAGGAACAACCGGGAAAACTCATATGCATTTGGTATATACCCGTAGCGAATGAAAATTAGGTTAAATGAAATGGTGAAGCATAAATATTTTTTTTCATTTGCAAGTCGCTTTGACGCAACGTAGCCAAAGCTATACGCGAGGAAAAACAACGCAGTAAGTGGAAAAAAAGATCATGATGAACACCTAATTTTCATTCGCTACGGGTATATACGCTATGTAATTATCAATTAATGCATATTATTAAACAGTTACTGATTGAATTTTTTGTAGCAGCTGTGCTTGTTTTGCAGACGGTTGCGCGCTTTGCAAAGTCATTAAACGCGTCATATCTCCGTCGATTTGTATTTGACCTGACATAAAGCCTTGCATTCCTGCTGATGCATCATTTTCTAAAAAGATTCTTTTTGCTAAATCGGCCGGCATTGTCATTCCTACTTGAGCATCAGAATGATGACCTTTTTGAAATGTTCCGCCAACAAAACACATTTTTACGGGGCCAGAACCATTGTTTACCGTTAAATTTAATTTTAAATCCGCAATTGCGGCTGGAGCTTGAATATCTCCAATTTCAGCAGTTAGACGTTGAACTTCAGCAAACCATTCTTCAGATAAAAATTGCAAAGACATAAAAAAACCTCACTTATATAATTCGTAATAGGTGTTAGCCAATTCATCAGCTATGATTTTGAAAATTATTTCGGTTGCTCATTTCAATAGTGTGTAAAGTACGTTAACCAACATACGTATGCGCAGATGCAAATGAGCTATGAACCAAAGCCGTTCAAGTTGGTACTTTATGCAAAGCGGACCCTTACCGCAAGATTGGCAAAAAAATTGAATCAAATAATAATAGCTGCATTGTCATTTTGGGTGTTGGTCTCGGCATCTTTTGTGTATGCCGATGAAACAACTCAGATTTCAGATCAAGGTGAGCCTCAATCTATTCAAGAACAATTTGATTCTAAATTATTTGAAGAAGATTCCAAAACTGATGAGGAATTAACCGATTTTGAAAAAGAATTTCACGTCGAAATGCAGCAGAAAACCTGGTGTCGTGATTCTAGTAAAACCGGCGATACTTGGTTAGATAGAACTCACCATTCATTATCTGCAAAACTTTGTGCTCAAGTTATTCGATTAGATAATTGGCTAGGGAAAGATTATTCAAATAAACCTGCAAAAGGTTTTCTACGTTTTAGGCAGGGTATTGTTTTTGACAGCGTAGATGATGCTAATTATACCTTAGAGACTAAGGTGCGCGGTCGCATAAAGCTACCCAATGCTTCTAACCGTTTTAATTTAGTATTTTCAGATTCCGATCCTACTTCTTACAGCAGCGATGAACCGTACCAAAAATTTTCAGACGATCAAGACAATCAGTCGACTTCATTAAGTTGGCTAGCAATTTTAAAGTCAACTTTTAAATTGGATATAGACGCAGGTATTCATAACAACAATGGACCGCAGCCATTTCTTCGTGGTCAAGCAAAAAAGGAATGGCAAACCAGTGAAAACACTAAAGTTATTTTAGGCCAAGATATATTTTGGCAAGACGATATTGGAATTGGGGAAAATACCGAACTAACTACTGAATACAGGATTAATCAAAATAATTGGGCCAGCTTTTTAACGTCCGCACTTTTTACTGAAGAAACCGAAGGAGTAAGTTTATTCAATCGTTTAAAGTGGGGACATCAAGTTGATGATCGGCGTTTGCTTACGTATCAAGTTTTTGGTTTAGCGCATACTCGTCCAAAAACAGAATGGGATGAATACGGAGTTACGATTAATTTTAGAGAACAGATTTGGCGACCTTGGTTTTTTTATGAAGTAGAGCCACAAGTAGTGTGGCCCGATGAATATGAAAGAAAATTGACACAGCGATTGATCATCCGCTTTGAAGTGCAATTTGGCAAAGACTGGTGAATACCGGTCTCAGAATGATTTTCCAGGTTGTTGCAAAGTTCTCTCACATGCTCACATACTTTTCAGTATGCTCCGCCGCTTCGTTCACTTTGCGCCTACTGGAAAATCATTCTGAGACCGGTATTTTTCACAAAAATGCGGTTCGCAAGATATGCTCACTTCATCGCCAGCTAAAAGCGCAGGCAACGTGATTCGGAAAAAGTTGTACTAAAAAGTAATTTTGCGGCCAATATCGATGGTATTTATAAAAATTAATGCAGCATGATTTGAACTTGTAATTCACCGACTAAAAATCCGAGAACTGCGCCTACAGCAATTAATTTCCACTCATCTTGTTGAAACGCAGGTCTTAATAATTGTTCAAATTCTTCCGCTGACATTTCTTGCATTTTAGTGACGATGGTATTTCGAATGTCCATTGCTTCAGTAGCATACACTTCAATATGTTTTAAGGTTGCTGGTAAATAAGACATAACTTTTTCTGAGGCAGATTTTTTCATTTCCATATAACGCGCACTACCAATCGCAAATACTACAACCGGTTGTAAAATGCCGGACTGTTGCTCAATTGCAATCTGTACTTCACGTTGAATTAAAGTAAAAAGCCGATCCGATAATGGTCCTGAAATCACAGCGTCCATCAATGCGGTTGGCGTTAAAATTTTCTCAGCAATTAATTCACCGTATCGAGCTGATACTTCAGCTTTACGTTTTAAAAATAGTCCTTGCCACTGAAATAATCCAAAAAAATATTTAGTAGGATATTGCGGACGAAAAATCATTTTTAATGCAAGCCAATCGGTAAACCAGCCTACAAAACCACCAAACAAAGGCATAATAATTGGGGATTTTGTTAGCATCCACGTAAACATTTGGATAACACCAATAATCGCGCCAAAATAAATTCCGGAATTTCGAATAAAGCGAAATTCTGCATGCCCGACTTCTGCAAAAATTTCATTGAGTAATTCTTTATTTTTAGTGAGACTTTTTACAACCATATCTTCTAAATCAAAGACTTCATCGATATTGTCTTTCAATTGTTGAAAAATTTGTTTAATTATATTTGGAGCTTCATTTTGTACACGTTTAATCAAACGTGTCCTTAAGGCAAGAGGCATACCTTCCCACAGTCCGGGTTGATATTGACGCATTACGTCGTGTGAAATTTCTTCCACCATTCCTAAGAGTGGTTTGGCGACTTCATCTGCCACACGTTGAGGATCTAATCGACTGAAAATATCTTTAGGTTTTAGTAGACGTTGTGTCATGGTTTTACATGCAACACGTGCCATATGTTCAGCACGACTTGGAATAACGCCTTGCCACCCTAATTTCAAACGTTTAATACCTACAAATTCTATAGGTAAAAACATCATTTTAATTGCGGCAATTTTAGTGACGTAGCCAATGCTTGCAGCGACAAGAGGCATGGATAAATACAGCCACCATTGTTGTTGAAAGTCATTTAGCATGGCGTTGAAATCCACCATAAAACCTCTTTTTT
>JAZKFP010000282.1:0-9521 GCA_040386355.1 Pseudomonadota bacterium
GTTTGATAGTTTCGTTTTGCCGGTAAGTTATGCACTTGAACTTCAAGAGCACTTCTAGTTTGTTGTAACTGAAAAAGGTAGCTTTGGAGTTTTGAAGCTGGAGCAGAATGTGAAACGGAAGGAACAAGCTGATTGCTAAATTTGGACGTTTTCTTTATGAAGTTTGAATTCCTAAACCAATCACGCCATCCCATAATTTAAACTCATACAAAATAAAAATCATTAGGCTCTTGCCAGATAATTAGGTTGGCTTGGAGAGCTCACTCCAGGTTGATAACTATTTGTGGATTCAATATTTTGGCCAGACAATATAGCAATCATTTGCTGGCTGTGATTATGTAAATGAGAAATCAAAATGCCATTAAGTTCATTTTTCTCTTTGCATTCTTTACTAATGGCAATTAATTCACCAAATACAGTAGACTTCGTAAAAAGATTTTTAAAAGTAGTACTAATTGAAAATTTTTCTTCTGTTTCTAGCTCTGCCCAGCGTAATTCAATAATATTAAGCGCGTTTAAAATTGAATTTTTCTCTTGTAGAATTTCGGTGATTTTTTCATAGTCCATTAGTTTCAAAGCAGAAGTTTCTGCGTCAAGTACGATATTTAAAATTTTTATTTTATCAATATAGTCATGAAAAGTTTTTTCAAGGAATTGAATGGTTTTTGGTGAAGGAATAATAGAGTTGGAATTATTTGAAGAAAGAGGATTACTTAAATTTGGCATGATATTGGTCTCAAGAAAATAATGTATGCTTAAATAATTGCAACTATTAGACCGTAAACCTGAATTTTCTATTAAATTTATTCAGGAAGCTGTTGGTCAAACGCAAGAATTTTTAAAGCAAGTTTCTCAGGATTAACTTTGTAAGAACCTGAAGCTACTTCTTGAGCAATAGCATTAACTTTTTCATCATCTGTATCAGAATATTGGTTAAAATCAATTTCAATCTTTTGTAATGTTTTAGCTGCTTCACTTACATTTACCGATTGAGAATTTTGTGAATTATCTTCTGAAGGCGATTTTGATGGTAATTTATCAAGAGGCGTGGTTGCGGAATCACGAACACGTCGACTAGATGGGCCTTGAACGCCATTAGTTTGTGAAATATCGTTAACCATACCAGCACCTTAATTTTTGATATCGACTTGAAATATGAGTGAACTCTGTTCCTGCTTTATCTTTTTTGAACTTCTATTTTTCTTACCTAGTTTATCGGCCAGAGCGAAGTAACTTAAACCTTAACTCTAATTAAATTAAAGAAATCTTGAATAATTTACTGCTTCGAGTCAAATTGAAATTTTACTTAGGCTTTTTAATTTTGTAGTACATCTCGTTTTAAGTGTAGCGTGTTCTATTATGATTGTTTTTAAAGCTTTTTAATAAAAATCGACACGATTGATTTAGTCATTGATGTAAAAAATATTCTGAATTTTAGACGAAATTTAACTCTTATACAGTATCAATAACGCACCCTAATTCGGCCAGTTTCGATAATTTCCCCTTCCACAATCCGGTCACTTCGGCTGTTTCGAGCTTGAATGATTTCACCCCGTGCACCGCTTTGTAGAGCTACACCTGTCATTTTTACAGAAAAATTATTTGAATTAGCTTCTATTATTACGCTTTGATTCTTTTCAATTATTTTTTTAAATTCAACCATTCCAGGTTGTAAAACTGAACCTGAATTTAATCTTCGTTTAGCTACTTTTTCCTTCAGCTCATCTAACTTAGTAATCACGCCGTTTGGTTGTCTTAATATATCAATTTCAATCATTTCTAAATCGCCTAAATGGATAGCCTGATTGCGTTCAATGCTTTTTGTTAATCTAAAAACTTTTTTTGGCCATTGTGCGTAAATGGGAACAATAATTCGCCACCTAGGATTGGAACAACTCACTTCTACCGAAAATCGTGATTGTAATGAATTACTACCTAAATGGTTAGCGTTTAGTGTATTTAAGCAAGCAACCAATTTTAATCTAGGATCAATATGGCCAGCCTCTAGGTGAATTGATTCTGAAATGTTATTCGATGTTTGTTGAGTTATATGCTTTGTCGATTCTAAAGCTACTATCATAATATCGTCAATATTTTGACGTGTTTCATTTGGATAACTAGGGCTTGTCAAAAAAATAGCTAATATAAAGAAGTTTTTTTTTGAAAAAAAATTTTTGTATTTCATATTTAAATAAATCCTTTATTTTTTCTTTAAATAAGCCTTTTTAGCAATAACAAATGCTCAATTATTTATAGAATTAATTATTATTTTAATTTTTAACAAGCTTTCAGGGTCTTTAATTATGTCTAGACTAAGATTAGATTTTTAAAAATTGGCAATTGGCTTGTATATTTTTAGATGATTATAGTCATACTTGAGCAATACTTGTGCCGTACTCAATCTAATAATAGAAACGCAATTTCAATGATTGTATTTTTTGAAGATTGTTTTTTGAAAAATATAAAAAGTAGTAATGAGGAATTTGTATGGCTTTAGGTGTATTAGAAGCAGTTGATCAGCGCACCAAAATCGTTGGTAGAAATCGACTTGAATTACTCCTTTTTCAATTAAACGGTCCACAGATTTACGGTATTAATGTATTTAAAGTTCGCGAAGTATTACAGTGTCCTAAACTAACTTTATTGCCTCATCGTGATCCTATGGTGTGCGGCATTGCGCATATTCGAGGTCAAACTATTTCTGTTTTAGATGTATCTCTAGCTGTAGGAAATCCTCCACTAGAAAATCCAGAAAATCATTTTGTCATTGTTTCTGAATACAATAGAACTGTACAAGGATTTTTAGTTGAATCGGTTAAACGTATTGTTAATTTAAACTGGGACCAAGTGCATACTCCACCTAAAGGTTCAGGCCAGCAGCATTTTTTAACAGCTGTAACGCATGTAGATGATAAGATAATTCAAATTCTTGATGTTGAAAAAATTCTCTCAAATATTATTCCACCGGCTCAATTTGATTTGGAGCAAATGACAAGTTTGCCGAATTGGAGCATTTCGGAAAATAAAGCATTACGAATTATGGTTGTTGATGATTCAAGTGTTGCACGTAAGCAAATTTCACGTTGTCTTGATGCGTTAGGATTTCAAGTAGATTTATTGACAGATGGCTCTTTAGCTTTAAAACATTTACAAACAATGTTAGACAATGGCGTTAAACCCAGTGATCATTATTTAATGATTATTTCGGATATTGAAATGCCTGAGATGGATGGCTACACCTTTACTTCATCAATTCGCCAAAATCCTGGATTGGCTGATTTGTATTTAATTCTTCATTCTTCTTTGACAGGCATTTTCAATCAAGAAATGGTTAAGCAAGCAGGTGCTAACGATTTTCTATCTAAATTTAAGCCGGAAGATTTTGCAGAACGTGTTTTAACTTATGTAAGAAAAAAACACGGTTAATAAAAACCAATATTTTTAGTTAATAATTTTTTTATAAACGAATTTTTTAGATTCTAGATAACTATTAGAATCATTGTAGGGAATGCAAATGTTAGAGAATGGTGCAGATAAGGATAGTTCGCAGCGTTCTTCTGAATTTAGTCATTTGCAGCCCAGTGAATATGAATCTATACGTCATTTTTTAGAAGATTCATGCGGATTAATTCTTGGGCCAAGCAAACAATACTTAGTGAAAAGCCGACTCAATAAAGTAATTAAAAACCATCAATTTAAATCGTACGCCGATTTAATCAAGCATGTTCACTCTGATTCCACCGTTCGATTTGATGTTATTGATGCAATGACCACTCACGAAACATTTTGGTTTCGTGATGTTCATCCATTTGACTATTTAAAAAAAACCGTCTTTCCAACGTTGTCTTCGGTATCGAGTTCTGGTGTTATTCGAATTTGGTGTGCAGCCTGTTCTAGCGGACAAGAGCCTTACACAATAAGTATGGTAACCGAAGAAGCACGATTGACTGGCCTGTTACCTAAAAATTGGGAAGTTGAAATTTTAGCTACAGATATTTCACCCGCCATAATTGGAACAGCTTCTAAAGGTGAATACGAAGGTCTTGCGGTTGATCGTGGATTAACCGCAGAACGAAAGCAAAAGTTTTTTGATCAACATGATCAATTATGGAAAGTGAAAGATCACATACGTAAACGAGTGGATTTTAAAACGTTTAATCTGCACCAGAACTATCGAGGCTTAGGTACATTTGACATTATTATGTGCAGAAATGTCTTAATTTATTTTTCGGCTGAAAAAAAACAAGAAATATTAGAACGAATCCATTCCGTGATGGCACCACATCGGTTCCTATTTTTAGGTGCTTCAGAAGCTCTCAATGGCTTGCCTCATTTTTTTAAATTAAATCGATATAATCCCGGTATTGTTTATATTGCACGTTAGTATTAGAAAATTGCGATTGTTCCTCTAAGTTACCTCGGTTAACATGCCTGCTCAGAACAGCGAGCTGACCCTTGGAGGAGTATTATGTTTTTCGGAAGTCTCGTTGCATTAGTTACACCGATGGATCCTACCGGTGATATTGATTGGGCGGCGCTAGAATCTCTTATCGAATTTCATGTTGAAAATGGCACTAGTGGTTTAGTCGTGGTTGGTACAACGGGTGAATCTTCAACTCTTGATTTTGATGAACACAAAGCGGTTATTCGTTTTTGTGTTGATAAAGCAATGGCGCGAATTTCAATCATTGCAGGTACTGGAGCAAACTCTACAAGAGAAGCTCTGCACTTAACTCAAGAAGCAAAGTTGGCTGGAGCTGATGCCTGTTTGTCAGTAACTCCTTACTACAATAAGCCCACTCAAATCGGTTTGCTTCGGCATTATGAAATGCTGGCAGATTCTGTAGATATCCCACAAATTTTATACAATGTTCCTGGTAGAACTGCGGTTGATTTGGCTGTGGAAACTGTTCATCAATTAGCTAGACATCCCAGAATTATTGGTATTAAAGAGGCTACTAGTCGCCCAGAGCGAGTTCAAGCCTATTTGTATAATAATGTTGATAAAGATTTTGCAGTGTATTGCGGTGAAGATGCTTTAAATGATGAGTTCATGCGTGAAGGCGCGGTAGGTATTATTTCAGTCACGGCTAATATTGCTCCACATCATATGGCAAATTTTTGCCAGGCTGCACGAAACCAAGATTGGGAAACTGCCAATTCAATTCATCAATTAGTAATGCCGCTGCATCGTAATTTATTTATTGAATCTAATCCTATTCCAGCTAAGTGGGCCTTATACCGTATGGGTCGCATTCAAAGTGGAATTCGATTACCTCTAACTGAATTAACTTCCGATAGCTGTCAACAGCTTGAACAAAACCTACAACAACTTGAGTTAATCTAATTTATCTATGAAAAATTCTACCTCAGTTGGTTTAATTTGGAAAAAAATAGCTGTTGTCACTGCAGCTGTTGTGAATGTTGCAATTATTATGTTTTTTAATAGTGGTTGTAGTTGGCTTATGGGTAAAAATGGCCCTTTTCCAGATCGTTCCGTGTTGTATCAAGAAGCTAAACAGCAAAAAAATAATCAATGGTCGGAAGGCGAAACTAGACCAATACAACCAGAATTTCCTATTCCTGGATTAGACGCTGGTGTTTCAAGCAATGTTTTTTCAAAAACCCCACGTGTTGCAACCAATACATGGAATTTTTCAGGTGGGCGTTATCGATTTAACCAATTAAAGAGCAATTATCTTCTTGAAGTTAGACCTTACCAAGCAGATCAAACATCTGAAGCAACGCTGAAAAAATTGGCCGACTATTGGGATAAGAATAAGATCAACACGACTTTTATAAAAGAGAACCAAGCTTTTGTTACAGATTGGGTAGCTATGCAAGAGTCGCAATCAAAGGATGACGAAAAAGACTGGTTCTGGAAAAAGAAAAAAAATACCAATGGGTGGATGCGTTTTTGGGTAAGTGCAGATCCAAATAATACTTCTTTTCAATCTACAGAATATTTTAAATACGTATGGCTTGTAGAATCCTCAGAAAAAAAACCGAAAAATAGTAGGGATGTAATAACGCTAGAAAGTGAGTTTGAAAAAAAATTAATTTCCCATACTGCAGAAAATCAGCCCGAACCATCTATTTCCGATGCGGATAGAATGTATGTTTTATCGACCTTATCTGATTTAACTGGCTTTTTAGACAGTCAAATGGAAGCAGCTTTGGTCGGACCAGTTTCTATCACATTTTCTTTGGACGGAAATGGAATTCCAATGTTGTCGGTAAATCGACCATTTACAATGGCATGGGGGCAAGTGGGTAAGGCAATTCAATCTTCAGATCTAACCTTAAAAGATTTGGATCGTAGCATTGGTACTTACTTTATTACCTTAGAAAATACCCGATTAGAAAATGTAAAATCCAGTTCGGATTCCAAAGATGCAATTGCAGAATGGCAAGTGAAATTATTACGAGGTGAGCAATCAACTTTAATTGCAGTTCAGCGTGATGATGAAAATCCAGCAGATACTGAAGTAAGTCGATTTATATTGGAGGCTATTCAAAAAAAATATCCCAAAATTGCTTTGAAGTAATACATATTTTTAAATGTATAGCTAAGACAAGAATATGAAAACACATTCTGCGTTTGGTATAGAGGTTAATGAAAACTAGTATGGAATATGTAGGTAAAGCAAAAACTCTACGTCCTAGTCCCGATAATTCCGGTTTTATTATGGAATTTCGTGATGATTTAACTGCATTTAATGGTGAAAAAAAATTAGCGCTATCTGGAAAAGGTTTAATCAATAAAAAAATTAATTCATTAATTATGCAGTATTTGGAAACTAAAAATATTCGTACTCATTGGATTAAGGATTTAGACGACCGTTCAACACTAGTTCATCATTTGAAAATGTTTCCCTTGGAATGTGTTGTACGTAATAAAGCGGCGGGTTCGTTGTGCAAACGTCTTGGACTTGCTTCAGGTGAAGTATTAAATCCTACAATATTTGAATTTTATTTAAAAAAAGATGAATTAGGGGATCCGTTTATTAATGAATCTCACATTCAAACATTTGGTTGGGCTACAAAAGATCAAGTTGAACAATTAAAAACAGCCAGTTTGAAAATAAATACAATTTTATCTGAATTATTTAATGCTTGTGGCTGTGATCTTATCGATTTTAAATTAGAGTTTGGGTTAACTGAAGACAATTCTATTGTGCTTGCCGATGAAATAACTCCAGATGGTTGCCGGATTTGGGATCAAAAATCAGGCGATATCTTAGACAAAGATCGTTTTCGAAAAGATTTAGGGGATGTTCTTGAAAGTTATGAGCTAATTTATATTCGTCTATTTAAACATCTATCGAAATAATATTACTGACTAAATTTTTCTTCCCTTCCTATTTTTATTCATACCTGCCTTTGTCTGTTGCACATAAGGTTCAAAGCTATACCTAAAACTCAAACGCTGTGGGTATATGTAAAACAGACTTTTAAAAAGCTCATTTGGTAAAACACAATGTTCCCTCTATTCTTTATTAGTATTCAAAATTCTAGTGAAAGGGAAGAGAGGATAAAATGGGACAAGCATTGCAAGCGACGGAAGATCCAATGATCCAATGGGTCACTTTTCGTCTTTCTGGCGAGATTTATGGTATTGATGTGATGCGAGTTCAGGAAGTGCTTCGTTATACTGATATAGCACCAGTTCCAGGTGCATCAAATCATGTATTAGGCATTATTAATCTACGTGGCACTGTGGTTACTGTATTAAATACACGCATCCATTTTGGCTTGCCACCTGGTGAAATAACAGATTTAACTCGTATAGTAATTGTTGAAGTTCAGGGACACGTCATCAGTATTTTGGTAGATAGTGTGGCTGAAGTTGTTTATTTACGACAATCTGAAATTGAAACAACACCGAATGTTGGTTCTAACGATGCTTCAAAATTTATTCAAGGTGTATGTCATAAAGATGATCGATTATTAATTTTAATTGATTTAAATAAATTGTTATCTGAGGAAGACTTAGCTGAATTAACCGGGGTTGAGTCGTAACTAATTATTTTAAAAGTAACCTTATTATTTCTCATTCTTAATAGTAGTTTGTTGCATAAAGGTAGTAGGAAGTTAGTATGCAAATTAGTAGAAACGGAATTCAAGAACAAGCCGACCCCATGTTGCAATGGGCTACTTTTTGCCTGGGCAATGAAACTTATGGTATTGATGTAATGCGAGTACAAGAGGTACTGCGCTACACAGAAATCACTCCAGTACCAGGTGCTCTATCTTACATTTTAGGAATTATTAATTTGCGCGGAAATGTTGTTACCGTAGTTGATACGAGAAAACGTTTTGCACTAAGTAAAGTAGCCCTTACCGATGAAACTCGAATAGTTATCGTAGAAGTAGCAGGACAAATTCTTGGTCTTTTGGTTGATAATGTGGCTGACGTTATTTATTTACATCAATCTGAAATTGAAAAAACACCCAATGTCGGGAATGAATCTACTCAGAGATTTTTCCGTGGTGTATGCCATAAAAATGATAGACTTTATATTTTAGTAGATTTAGATAGCATGATTGAATTTAAAGAAGATGAAAATGAAATGAGTATATTGGATGAAGCTTCTTGAAAATACTTTTAATATTTGCAAAAGCATCGAGTTCAAAATACTATTAGTAAGGTTTCAGTAATTCCGGTCACATTATTTTTAAATATTTTCAACGATAAAATTATTTTTGATATCAAGCATTGAATTTTCCTACCGATAATATTTAGGAGATCGTCTCTGAAATTTATTAGTTGTTAGGGAAAATTTTTATGCGCGCTTTAATGTCTATTTTAATTAAAACGCAGCGCAAGGAAGTTATATTTTTTTTATCGATTTTTAGCTGTGTATTATTCCTTATTCTATCCCAGCTTGTTTCAGCCGAAGCCCCATTTACGATCCGTGGAGTTAGCACTGTTGATTTGCAAGATGCAAAAATTTTGCATCAAGCCGGTGCTCTTTTTATAGATGTTCGTGATAAGAATGCTTGGACAATAGGGCATATTATTGGAGCGGTGCATTTAGACTTTGCGGCAGAAGAGTTTATTCAATTGCACGAAAACAAAAATTTAGATCGTAAAACGCCTATTGTTTTTTATTCCAACAATAATTTAACCAGTGAAGCTGCCATGGCAAGCTTTTTTGCAAGAAAATGGGGGTATGAAGAAATCTATTATTTTCGTGATGGTTATTATTCGTGGCTAGCTGGAGACGCAGCGGTTGAATTTGGTATAGGTTCAGAAATTGCCACTGCTGAAGCTGAAACTTTTACTCGGTAACTTACTCATTTCTCATCATTCCCACTTAAATATGTTTGCTTAGGATTTTTTACAAGCCGAACCTCACAAAGATAGATATACCTTACGACCTATATCTATCTCATTGTAAACTAGGCTAAATCTTTCAACTATTCTACAAAAGCCTTAGTCGTTTAAACCTCGTGTACGAAATGAAACATCAGATGTCTTGACAGTTACAGCCAAGCCATTTCGAATGATTCAGGAA
>JAZKFP010000283.1:0-28830 GCA_040386355.1 Pseudomonadota bacterium
GCCATACGACGACGAGCAACAAAACCAACTAAACCTAAACCAGCAAACATCATTGCATATACTTCAGGCTCAGGAACTGCGCTTACTAATAATGAGGAATTGGTTTTCTCAATAAAAGCGTAAGAAGCGCCAGCTACTGGTGGAACTACATATGCAGCCAAAATGCTTTGGATGCTTACGATAGCTGAAGTAAGGTTTAAGTCGCTAAAACCAGTAGTTGAAGTCCATTCTTTCGCTTCGAAACTAGGAGTTGCAGTTCCTTCGAAAGAAGAATCAGAAGCAATAGTTTCTGACATGATAGGACCGTTTGGTACTAAAGGCTTAACAGTTAATTTTCCAGAAACGTCTACACCAGCGCTATCGCCAAATGAGAAATAACTTCCTTGCTCAGACAAGTTGAATCCGTCAAGAAATTTACCTTCATCAGCAGTAACAACCATAGAAAAAGTTGAGTTAGTTACATCAACGCCAGAATCTGTTTGAGCGGTATATCCTGGTGATCCACCTGGAGCAAACTCAATAGAATTACCAGCAAGGATTGGCGTACCAAACAAACCAACTAGGCTATCGTCGTAGCTGATTTTGAAGCCATCACCAGCCATCTCAACCATTGCAGCGTTTGCGCCAGTTGATAAAGCTAGAGCGAAAACACCAGCAGTTAACATTTTTGATTTCATATTCATAATATTTTCCTTACTTTGAGGTTAAGCCGCGGAAGCGGCATAAAACGAACCGTGTGGTAGTAATAAAAGTTTTTTTATTATTGGTTTAATGAGTTAAAAAACTTTGCACTAGAAGCGGGAAACAAGAACCTACAAGATCTGTAGGGAATTAAAACCGGAAACACCTATTGGTCTTCTACTTCTAAGTGTAAAGTTTTGCAACCTACCCGATGATTCTACACTACTCGTCCCTTAGCACAAGATACTTTAACGCTTATATTTACGTGAATCAGATCATACTTTAAGGAATTGATATCAAATTGATTTCACTAAATTTTAAATTTTTCAATTTAAAAAGCGTACGTCACACTAATTGTACTTGTTTGTGCACTGTATTCATCCAATGCTTGATCTGCAGAGCGATCAAGATTCATTAATGAAAGATCAACATCCATTTTTTCAACAGGCTTCCATTTAAAACTTGCATTTACATTAGTTGTTAAATCATCGCGGTCCGGCGCAAGAGGTCCAAATAATCCACCTTGATTTTCACGCTTACGACGAACCACATTTAATTGCGCTGAAGTTTTGTCGGAAATAATCCATTGAGGTGTAAAAGACAAAGTTTGTGCAACAGCATAATTATCAAAAATATCTTCTCTTGCTTCTAAATCACGTGCAGCACTAAATGAAATAATTAATTTTTCACGAGGTATCCAGCGATAAGTAATACGTCCTGTAATTCCGGAAAAATCTTTTTCCTCTAGATCAGGATAATCTCGCTGCGTTTGTCCAATAAATCCCGAAAGAAAACTTTGACCCGTGACCTGCATATCCCCGCGTAAACGAACATAATTTTGTTGAAAACGCGACGGCAATAATGGGTCTGCAACTCGGTTCGGATATTCTTGATCAATATTTCCAAAGACTAGCGACAAAACGTTTGGTGTAAATGTTCGATAACTGATCCATGTTTCAAGAATGTCTTGATCATATTCCGCCAAGTTAGATTCTTCATCGCTATTGCGACTACTTACTGTACCAACCATACCGCCAACTGACCAGCGTGGATGAAACCACCAATCACCATCAGCCTCGAAGCGACGCATAGTGTTAATACTTTGAATAGTGCTTGCTCGATCTGCAAACCCCCTTAAGGACTCTGTTTGAAACGCAGAAACTTCTCCTGAAAATCTATTACCAAGCTGCCAATCCCAAGCTGCTAAAGCATTCTTTGCCGTAAAATCTAACTGTTGCGATTTTTGATACGCATTGCGAATAAAATCTAATTCTGCGCGTAAACCTTGCAGACTGTAGATCTGATCAAAATGTAAGCCTAAGGAAGTTGATTGAATTCGATCACTACGGGAAACAGTTTCACCGTCACTCCCTGCAGGACTAATGTCATCTGGAAGACGATATAAGTTGTCATCACTCATAAAAGTTTGATTCAAAATCACATCGAAAGAATCGGTTGCTGCATAAAGTGGATTAAAAATTGCTAAAGAGCATCCAATAATGAGAATTGGAACAACACGAGTAAAAAATTTAATCTTTATCATAAAAGCTTGATTACTTAAATAGATGATGTTTGGCATAATGAGTACAGAAAAAAGAATGAGAATCACATTAAGCGATGGATTGCGCATTATATCCAAACTAAACCAATTTTGAGTGATGCTCTTTGCATTATCGAACTTAAACTTTAATTTAAACTCTCACAGAAAGAGCTTTAATTACTAGCCTGGTTCGAAAATGTAGATTTTAAGTTTGTACATAAGCCAACACGTTCCAATAATATCAATGTTATTGGGCCAACGTTACTGTGCATTGCAATTTCAGAGCGAGTATACCAATGTTTGCATCAACACAACGCCCTAACGCAATGTGGAGACGATCCTTTTCTATTGTGGAATTAATAGAAGCTTTCCTCGATCCGTCAATAACGATTGGGCTGTTGTTTCTAATCGTTTTTTTTAATAGTGGAACGCTAACCCCACCCTACGTAATCTTAATGTTGATTATTTTTTCTCTAACGTTCCCTGGCAAATCTTACTTAAATGAACTCTCACCTCAAATGATTCGTAGAACATTGTGGAGTTGGGTTTTTCTTGCCGGGCTATTGCTGACATTTGGGTACGGCAGTGGTTATATCTATTATTTTCCAAAGACAGTTATTTTTGTTTGGATGATAGCCTGCCCTATCGTGTTAGTTGGTGCAAAACTTATATGTCGGGCACTTTTGCCAAAATTTATGGCAATTGAAGGCAATCATCGACGTGCAGTAGTTATCGGATGTAATGAAATTGGATTAAAACTTGCCCAAAATTTTCACGAAAATGTATTTATTGGTTTGCAGTTTGTAGGTTTCTTCGATGATCGTAGTCGTGATCGTTTAACGAACATTGGCGATAAACCCTTGCTTGGTAACATGAACGAAGTAGCGAGTTACGTTAATCGGAATCGAATTGATCACATCTATTTAACTTTGCCCATGGCCAGCCAACCACGAATTCTAAAATTGTTAGAAGATCTTAAGGACACTACGGTTTCAGTATTTTTTGTGCCTGATATTTTCGTAACGGATCTTATCCAAGGTCGAATGGACGATATTCTCGGCATCCCGGTGGTTGCGGTTTGCGAAACGCCCTTTAATGGATTTAATGGAATCGTTAAACGCGCATCTGACATTTTTCTCGCGTCTTCTATTTTATTTTTCATAGCTCCAATCATGATTGCAATTGCAATTGCAATTAAAACTACTTCGCCTGGACCGATTATTTTTAGGCAACGACGCTACGGTCTAGATGGCAAAGAAATCATGGTTTATAAATTCCGTTCCATGACCGTAACGGATAATGGTGATGTTGTACGTCAAGCAACTCGCAATGATGCTCGTATTACACCTGTTGGCAAATTCTTACGTCGCACCTCTCTAGATGAATTGCCGCAATTTATTAACGTACTTCAAGGTCGAATGAGTATTGTAGGTCCACGACCACACGCAGTCGCCCATAATGAAGAATATCGAAAGCTTATTAAAGGCTACATGGTTCGCCATAAAGTTAAACCGGGAATTACAGGTTGGGCCCAAGTAAATGGTTATCGAGGTGAAACCGAGACCATCGATAAAATGGAAAAGCGCATTCAATATGATTTGGAATATTTAAGAACCTGGTCACTGACTTTTGATCTTTGGATTTTAATTAAAACCGTTATCGTCGTAACCAAAGATGAAAATGCATATTAAAAAATACTAAAAATTAAAATGGTGCCGGAGATAGGAGTCGAACCTACGACCTTCGCATTACGAATGCGCTGCTCTACCAACTGAGCTACACCGGCAAATTTCTATATAGAACTTCAGGCATTATAAAGACGACGCAGTCTACTGAAGCTCGCCTCAACCTACAACTTTGATGATTAGTTTTCTAAATTATACATTCAGGCTTGACAATCAGCATAAGGCTTAATACTGTATATGTGTACAGTTTAGCCAATTTCTTCTTTATATAGTGTTGAAACTTTCTTTTAAAAGTTTCTTATCCATAAAAGGAAAGGATAGCCTTATGCTTCAAAGTTTTTTCATTAAGAATATTCTTCTTATCGATGAATTAAGTTTTTCACTACAACCAGGATTTTCAGTAGTTACTGGAGAAAGTGGTTCTGGAAAGTCAGCCATGCTCAAGGCGCTGGCTTTGCTTTTCGGAGAACGCTTCCAAAATTCTTGGATTAGACCAGGACAAAATGTTGCAGAAGTTACTGCATATTTTGCTTTACCATTATCTTCTGATCCACGTTTCTCAAAGCTTGAATCAATTTTAACATCTACCTTTTTAAGTAAAAAAATTTCAAATAAAGAAACATTTGAAGAAAATTTAAACTTGCCCAACCTACTTATATTAACTCGACACATTCAGGCTTCTGGACGATCTAAATTTCATTTAAATAATGTAAGTTGCTCTAGCGCTATTGCTAAAGAACTCTGCTCTCTTTTCATCAATGTTCAAGTTCAGCATAGTCAGCAGCAATTATTAAATCCGGCGTCTTTTAGTTTATGGTTAGACCAATTCGCAGAAATTTTGCCATTACGAAAAGATGTTGAGCATCTTCAACGCGTATATTCGCAATTGCAAAATCAAATCCAGACATTTGAAAAACAATTACATGCTGCGCACAATGAACAAGATTTTATTCAATATCAAATTAATGAATTAGAAAATTTGCCACTGCAAGACTTACAACGATTGGAAGCTAAGCATCAAAAGCTATCGCATGCCAAAGATTGGGAACAACAAAGACAGCTAGCTTTAAATATATTGTCTAATCCTGAGATTGATATAGTGACTTGCATACATCGAAGCTTACAAACATTAACTCATTTTCCAGAATCAATTGATTCTATCAAAAATGTAAAAGTCTCCTTAAATAATTCGGCCATTGAGCTTGAAGAAGCCATTCGTGCACTAAGACAGAGTGGTCAAGATTTTGAAGCATACGAAGAAGAACTTGCTCAAATTGAAACAACTATGGAGCTCGCATTAAAAATTGCTCGCAAGCATCGAGTAAATATGGATCAACTAGCAGAATTGCATCAAAGTTTTTGCGATAAGATTCAAGGTTTTAAAAATATTGAAGATTTTCTTGAACAAGCTAGACAACAATTTAATGAATTAAGTTTAAAACTAAATGCTCAAGAACAATTACTTTTTTCTGAAAGACTATTTGCTGCTGAAAAATTTGATCTAGCAGTGCGAGATGAATTGGACCAACTTGGGTTAACGCATGTTCGATTTAAAACACAAGTTATTGCTTCGTTTTGGGAAAGTGATTTATCTGAAATAAACAACTTTGGTTCGATTAAAAATTCTGATGTTCGATTTGAATTTTCAGCAAACCCAGGATTTGATTTACAACCTTTAGATAAAGCTGCTTCTGGAGGAGAGTTATCTCGCTTGTTACTTATCTTTAGCTTGCTGTGTGAATCTGCAGGTGCAGACACATTAATTTTTGATGAAATTGATGCGGGCTTGAGCGGACAAGCCGCAGAAAGACTTTCACAATTACTAGCACGTTTAGGAAAAAACCGTAGGGTAATTGCTATCACACATAGCCCTCAAGTAGCAGCAAGTGCAAATCACCATTGGTGTGTTGAAAAAATGCTTTTTGAATATTTTACTGACGTTAAGAAACCATCATTACGTTTGGTGGCAGAAGATGGAATTAAAATCAATTCAAATAAAAAATCTTCTAAAAGGCTTGTTACATTGACTACGGATATTAATGATTCTAGTCAAAATACTTTATCTATCAGTAAAAGCGTATGGACTAAAGTTGAAGATGAAGAACGGGCATTAGAACTTATACGTATGATGGGAGCTCCATCTACTCCTGAAACTATTAATTTTGCAAAAACTTTATTTAAAGATAATAGTAAGATTAATCCTACAACTTATGTTAATGCAATTAGCGCAGATGAGTTTTCTTAAATATTTTTAAACTTTTATTCATATGCCATATTTTATCTACGATTTGTAAATCATTTGTTTTTGTTATTTTTTAAGAACAATATCGGATATATATACCCGTAGCGTTTGAATATTAGGTGTGCATCATGCTCTTTTTTCCGCTTGCTTTATTGTCTTCCCTTACGTAAAGCTTTGTCTACGCAGCGTCCCAACGCTATTAATCAACAGCGTTGCGTGCGATCAAAAAAAAATCTTCATGCTTTACCACTTCGCACTTCGTTTTACATAATTTTTAAACGCTAGGGTATAGTGAACGTAGGTGATAGTTCATAAAACACTTTTCAAATTTTTAATCGGCAACAGGTCAATCAGTAATAAGCAGCGTTCAACACGGGCGAATAATTATTCGCCCCTACAAATAATGATCCATTTACTAAAACTACATCAATCTCTAACGGATACCGTAGGGGCGAATAATCATTCGCCCGCATGGTCTTTCCACAAAATACCATTAATAAAAACATTTTACCCGGAAAAACTCATCTGCGTTCGCCATATATGAGATTAAATACTTTTAACAACAAACTGCAAAATGATTTCATTCAAACCTAATGCTCGTGCATAAGTTCTTTAAATTTATCATTAAAATTCCATGATTGATTTACATCACGAATAATATAAGCAACTGATAGTTGATCTAGCCACATTTCTGCCTTTTGTTTTCCAAATAACAGTGCTGTTGTAGTTAAAGTACCGGCTGTTACACATAAATCAGTAATGGTAGTAACAGATAATAACGTACGAGGAATTGGCCATCCGGTTTTAGAATTAATTAAATGACAGTACCATGTTTTATCGATCCAAAAACCACGATAATCTGTTCCACTGGTAGCTACCGCTCCAGACTTTAGATAAAGAACGGGTAACATTTCATTTTTTTTTGAATGAATGGATTTTTTTTCGGTACTATCACTTGTTAATCTATTTGCAAAATCATCTACTGATATTTTCCATGGTAAACCACTAATTTTTGGTCCTACCACCCGAATATCACCCCCTAAATTAATAAGAGAAGCTGAACATTCTGCAAGATGTAATAAAGCTGCCAAACGATCTGCCGCATACTCTTTAACAATACCGCCTAAATCTAAATTAACCGCTTTATTTGCAGAAATTTTTCGTTTATCAATAGATACCGAACTCCAACTTACATTTTTTAGCGCTTTTTTAATTTCTTCATCAGAAGGAATAATTTGACTACGAAAATCCCATAAACGTGAAAGCGGCGCAATCGTGATATCAAATAAACCATCGCTTATTTCATAAGCGGTATCTGCGTAGTTCAATAAACCTAGGGTTTCATCATCAATTTCTAATGAATGACAAGCCTGCAATGAGTTATTAATTTTGCTTAAGGTACTGTCAGGTTTAAAACGGGAATATTTTTTTTCAAGACGTTCCATTTCAGTAAGAAGCTGTGAGCGAATGAAAGGTATTTTATTTAAGTTCGATGAGTTTTCTAAAACATCTATTAAAATTTGGCAGGGAGAACCCATTGCAAAAAAATCAATTACCACCACGTCGATATTTCCATTGGTGTAAATAAATTTGAGTGTTCAATTTAACTATAATTTGAAAAAAGAAAAGCCTAAATCATAGGCTTTTCTTTACAGTACTTGTTTGGTAAATTATTCAAAGGCGTAATCAAAACCTAATGTTACACGCCAAAACTCAATTAATGCAGGATTTTCCAAACCTGACAAACCTACTTCACTTGATTTAGTATCGTAGAATTCAACATCAATTACTGTTTTCCAATTTTTAACCGGAACAACTAAAGATGTACCGAAGCTAGTAGCATCAAATGCAGATAATCGATAATCACTTGAATAAAATCCATCTTCTCGCTCAATCACATGCACTGTATCGTAAAAATTAGCAGCATCTTGCTGGTAACTACGGATATAGTGCGACCATTGTCCCCAATCAGATGAATAAGCAACTCGAGCTGTGACAGTATGTGATTGAATACCCCAATCGTCATCAAAAAATCGATAATCCAAATGCGTAGTTAAACCTGTACTCACCCAATGCTTTCTAATTTCAAAAGTTGAAAGTATTGAAGTCCTTTCTTCAGGCCTCTCATCATTTATTGTGGTGAATATTGTAGGGTCAAGATCAAAATATTGAGTTACTAATTTATAGGGATCGGATAAATACCCTGAGCTATGACTAACTCTACCACCCACTAAAAATCGCGTCGTTGGGTTAATATCAAACGCGCCGTTTAAAAAAGCGCCAAAACTGTTTTTTGTTTCTTCATTAAAAATTGGATCAATACCTGCCACTGATTCGGGGCTAATTGTATCGTAAGAGAAATCCAAGCCAAATGAAGTTGATTGCTGTTTTGATTCAGCTTCTAACGTATGATTCCATGAACCAAAAATTGCTAAATAATCATCTTCATTGGAAGCTCCAATTGAAAAACTATTTGTAAAACGGTCTTCATAGCGTGTCGTACTGAAAGCAAAATCGTATCGAGTATCTTCAATTTTAGAGGGACTTGTAACGATCTTTGCTTCATCGCCATCGCGCGTTATAAACCACGGCGACGCACCTGTCATCGCATCGATTGCAAGTCGAGCTGAAATTGTACGGTTAGCATGTAACCGTTTCATACCTGCTAATTGCAAAACCTGAATGTCATATCGATCGACATCAGTACCGATAAGATTATCTTCACTTTTTATATTATCTTCTTGATATTGGGTGGCGCGAAGAGAAAATGTATCGCTATCAGGAATAACCGCAGCTTCCAATCCCCCGGAAAGACCAGGTAAAAGTAAAGCACTGGCTGTGAGTTTTTTTAAGGCATCTTCTATCATAAATGCTTCCTAGCTTTTTAAATTTATCCTTGTAATCAATCATATTCTTTATTTTTTAATTGCATCCACAGCCACCAGCTCCACTACCTGCTTCACCTGTGGAAGCTTCCTTTGCAAAATACACATGTGTATGCAGTTCATGCGTTAATGGATCCATTCGCCATTGCATATCATCACGAGCTAAGTTCCCTCTTTCCCAAGGCTTAATGGTTGAACAACCAGAAGACCCTAGCAATAACATCATCAAAATAAATGTTCCTAACTTTTGCAAGATCATAAAAAAACTCTCACGAATTACATCATTTACGGAAATAGTACATTTTTAAAAGCATAGAACATTTAGCTAAAAAAACTTTTTCAACAAAATTTTAATCTTGAAATTTTCTTATTACTGAAAAATAACTTTGATAATTCTTCTCTTTAAAATGAAGATGGCAATTTTAGAAGCAAATTGCCTTTAAGAATTTACTTAAGCGAAATTACGATACTGGCATTTATATCATATGGCATATTAGTGAAAAGAAATTAATTCACAGCGTAATCAATTAGATTTATCAAATGAATCTGCCAGATATATAGCGAACCAACATAAGTTTTCTCGGGTGAAATATTTCACGAAAAGTGTTTGGTGGGAAAGCACATGCGGGCGAATAATTATTCGCCCCTACGGTAAACTTTAGAGATTGAGGTATTTTTTAGGAGAGAGGATTGTTGGTAGGGGCGAATAATCATTCGCCCGTGTTGAGCGCTGCCTATTATGGATTGACTATTTGAAACGTGTTTTAGGAAATCCCATCTGCATTTAGTATTATGTGTCATTTTCTAATGAAAGAAATTTTAACGAGGAATTCCGCATAAAATATTATTAACATTCAAAAATTAATCTATTTTCAAAATTTTTTATCGTCTATTTAAGTATGATTCATCAACATCTCAGCAATATCATGCATCATTTCTACATAAGCTTGTTGCAAAGGCGCATTATCAATTTTTTTTAGCTCAGTATTGAGAGTACCAATTTGTAGATTATCATTTAAACGCTCTGCAAATTCTTGAGCAAACTGTCGAACAGACGTAATAAATTGGCTGGCATCAATATCAGGACAATGAGAAAACTTTCGTAAACTATCTGCTAAATATTTATCTATTTTATTTTCATAGAATTCAATCTTTGAGGAATTTTCTTGCTTTTTCGTTTTAAAATGGAAGAAATTCTTTATTTTAGAATTATCATTTTTTGTATTTTTAGAAACATCACGCTTTTCAATACTTAGATTGTCATATTTATCTATCTTGTCTTTTAAATATTGCAAAGAATCTGATGCATTTTCTTCAGCGTCGTGCGGTGTTAAATTACTTGAATTGTCAATGCAGGATAATTGATTGTCAGGAGTAAACATGAGGTTGCCCACATTATTTGTGTCAAATCGGTCTCCATTACCTACCATGACATCTAACACGAAAACTTTTGCTAACTGGAGTTGGATTTCTGGCATAGTGAAAAATTCTGTAATACCCCTCTTTTCAGATAAAGACTCCCCCTCAACTTTTTCCATAATAAGCCATGCAATAGGTCCATCTGTTCTTGGTCCTCGAGCCGGCATGTTAGAAACATCATCAATATCTTGAATTAATTCTTCAATAGCTTCCTGATTGGGACTTTGTAAAAGTTCATTCCTCAACTCAAGATGATCCGCTGACTCTACTTTTGGATTTGGGATTTTTGCGAAGTTGGCTAAAGCGAAAAATCGTTGCGCATTTTGAATTACAGTTCTGGATTCTGGTTTAATTGCTAAATTTGCGCCATTTAGAAGAATAACTCCTTTCCGACCCGTATCGTATCTTTTATATCCATTTGGAGGTAATTTGTGCTCAACGTCAGTGGTATTTTTAACTCTACTTTTTAAAGAAGGTTCTGAAGAGGATTTCGGAGAAGTTAAATCTGCGTCGTTCGGAAAATGTGTAGGGGTTACAGATTCTGATGCAGCCGATAAACGTGGTTGAGCTGAAATATTCTCAGATTCTATATGGATAAGTAAATTCGAATTATTAGCATTGGAGCGTATGGTATTATTTCGTACAGGATCAAAAATCTCAGTCGGTCCTTGCCTTGGTACTATACGACTTAATATTGAACCCGCTCGACTTCGAACTTGACTCGGAAATGCTGCAAGGGAATTAAAAACGTTTGGAATTCGAATATTCATACTACTTCTACTCTTAATCAATGATTGAAATTTCCATGCACAATCGTAGTCAGGATGATCTACGTTAAATCGCATGAAGTCTTTTTGTTATAGGTATCATTTATTTGGATTATTCTTAAACCTATCTAGTTTTACAATAGTAAATTCGATATATTTCACACTATTTTGAGCAATCTCTTACTAGATTCCCTTTTTACATTCCCTTTCTTAATTAACATTATCTGAGATACGTTTTTTTATAGCACTATCTCATGATTTCCGATTTTACGGTGGACTTGATATATGTGGATATTAGATACCAAAACCTTCAGCACCCATATTTCGAAGAAGCCCAAACAACTTGCTGTCACTCCACATTTAGAACTGTTCTGTGCCACACCAGTTTTTAAAAAAAGTCAGTCGTCTTTGATACAACATGGCTTGCGAACAATGCGTATAGCATTGGTAAAAAAATCAATTTTTCTGTTAAAACCGCCTATTTCTAATTGCTCTAAACAGGCTTTAAGTATTCCTGCCCTTCAACCTTTAATGACTTTCCCTACAAAACCATTACGCACATCCCATGAGATGACCTTTGAATTACTGGAAAGTTTTTTAAATGCGAAAGATCTGTCTGCGCTCGCTACAACAAGTCATTTAGGTGAAAGGATACGTTTACAAAGAATAAAAAATAATTGGCTTAACTTTCTAAATCAGAACACTGTGAAATTAGAAAAGATTCGTCAATGGTTATGCGAAAACATCAGTGAAAATTCAGAAATGATTTCGGAAGAATTAGTAATTCATTGGTTAAATTTAGCTATCAAAAGAACTCCTTCATCAAAAGAAAATCTTACTAAAGCAATTGCCAACGTACCTATCGTGACTACCTTGCTGCGTATTTTACACAACGATTTCTCTATACCTACTCATAAATTAGTACAACTTGAAATTACACCTAACCTTTTAAATAATGAAATAGTACTAAAGCATTTTCGATCTTTTCAATTAAATGACAGCAAAGATACAAAGCATTCAGATAATTGTGATTTTTTAAATAATTTTTATAAACTTAACATTCTTAAAAAGAGTTAAATTTTAGATGCATGCTCGCACGTAAAATATCTTTACTGACAAGTCTGCAACTTAAAAAAAATAGTAACTATCATTTTTTATTTGAAAAAATTATCTTGGTAAGGAAGCAGTATTAGGCTCATTTACTACCGGCAAATACTGAAGCACTTCTTCGAAATCAGCTTCCCGATTTAAAAGATCATCTAAGGTAATTCCAGCAATGGTTGGCCATTGGCTAAATTCTTCTCGAATAGAGTTCGTCACAGAATGTTGAATGTGTTGCCAAATAGGCATAGTTAATAATCTATCATTTTCTTGTAATTCTTGATAAACCACATTACCACTCTCAGGATCACTACATAAAGTTTTAATATGATTTCTTATCGTCGCATACAAACTTAGAGTAAATGTTTTTTTTGTAATCATGTGAGATTCCATGCCCTGCACTACAGAGACAAGCTTTTCAGAAATCTTATTAAATGTTCCACTTGCGCAAATAGTGCGCGCAGCATTTCCATCATCCATTATAGAGTTGCCTTCACCCAAGTTATATCCACGACTAATTTCATACAATGCATCAATCAATACCTGCTTAGCTTCTTCGACGCTCACATGAATTTCTCTTTGTTCAAAATCATGAATCGCAACCCAGGCTAAGACTAAAAACCTTTTTACACTGATATTTGAGGAGGCGTCGATATGATTAAGATGATGAGGGATATTCATCCAGTCTTGAGCGATCTGATTCTTATACGCTTGATTTGCTTGGCCAGCTTGAATCATCGGTTCGGTAACGGGTAATGTGTGCACCCAATCGTAAATAGCAATCCATTCACTCTCTACACTAACCAACGGATTTCTATTATTAAGCAGTACAGCATTTTGAGATGCACACGCATGAATGCTTGCAGTGTGCGTATTTTGTTGTGCATTCAAACCTTGATTACGAAGATGTAGCGGACGTACATCGATATGAATTTCATTTCTGTTTTGTAAAGGCTGTGGAATATTTATCCAACCCATGCCTGTCTGGCGAATAATCAAACTACGAAGCTGTTGCAGCCGTGCAATAAATCCCCATTGACCTCTACTAAAATGCAAATCGGGATTATTTCCGCAAATTAAAAATTGCAAATGTGAACAGCCGTTTAAATGTAAGGTCGTTAATAAATTAAATTTACAATCGAGTATTTTTATTGCAGGGCAACTTTCTAGATCAAGCGTCACTAATTTATTATATTGGCAATTTAATTCTTTTAAAGCAGAACATCCATTTAGATTAATCGAAGTTAATTCATTGTCATTACACAAAATCTTTTGCAATGCAGGGCATTGATTGATGTTAATTGAAGTTAACCAATTACTATGGCAAGTCAACGATTGCAGAGTAGAGAACCCTTCTAAAGTTAGCGATTCCAATTTATTACAACTGCAAATTAACTCTTTTAATGACGTGCAATGTTTCAAAATATTAGGCAATGAGCTCAAGCCTAAATGATTTAAATCCAGCACTTGTCGATTGTTAATAATACAATCCATAATTCGTTCGCTGGCTGTTGATCGACCTGCTTGCTCATCTTCCGGCGCAGCATCGACCCAGTTTTGTAATTCGGTTTGCCAACTTAGTTGCGTCAACGGTGACGCACTAACACTTCTAAGACCTTGATTGACTATAGAATTCGCTAAGCTAGGTGTAGGCAGCTCAGGAATAATCTCATTTAAAACGCCTTCGCGACGCGTTGGAATTTCGTCAGGCTGATTATTTAACGGAGTATTGTGGGTGGGTTGAACCATAATGAAAACTCAAGAGCATACAAAAGACTGTCCTTGAAGAAATTTCGGTAGGCATTCTTTGCTCTAAAGGCTGATTACAACAGCGCCTCAAAAATATCAGAAAAATCCGATCTATACAGAATTATTTACAGCACTGAATTGCTTTAAAGACCTTTTTTTGGGAAGGTTTTACGTATGCCTGGCTGGAAGATCTTTGTTAAATGGTTAGGCAGTGTGTAATTTCTTCTTCTACAAATCCGCTGTTCAATACCCATAAAAATGATCCGTTATTTTTATAAATATTTCTAAAACATTATATTTTTTAAAATCTTAATGAGTAATTATTGAAATTTTCGTCCTTTTTGTAAGCAATTTAATCATCTGCCTTTTAACTTGGCTCATCGCTAAGTACTTTGTCTCTTTGACCTTACAGAAAGTATAAATTTAGTTATCTTTTCTGTTAAGCCAAAATACTCCTGTTTACAGAAAGGATAATTTTAATTATCCTTTCTGTAAATCTTGGAACAATGATCTATGAAGCAAAAATTTTTAATCGATCGTCTTGAATTACTTGCCAATAATGGCATATATGTCTTTTCAACAAAAATGTTGGAAAGTTATTTGCTTGAACCTTCTCAAATTTCATTTAAGAAAACCCTTAAGAGAGCTATTCAAAGCGAAATATTAGAGCATCCTTGTCGTGGCGTTTATATTCTGCGCAAAAATTTCAAAACTTACGCGTATAAATTAGAAGCTATCGCTGCAACCTTACGTGCCGGACATTATTCATACGTGAGTCTTGAAAGTGCTTTATCCGAATACAGCATAATTAGTCAGATGACTCTTAATCATTTAACGGTTATGACAACCGGAAGAAGTCAAACCTATAAAACGAATTACGGAATTATTGAATTCACACATACCTTTCGGGATGAATTCGATATTTTAAAAAACACCGTACAACAACAAGGTCGACCGTTGCGCATTGCATTACCAGAATTTGCCTACACGGATCTAAAACGAGTTAAACGTAATTTAGAAATGGTTGATATAAATGTATTAAAGGACATTGTGAATGAAAAAAATATCTCTATCAGAACGAGTAGATAGGATTATTGCGAGTAATCCAGGTTTATTGAGTATAAAAGCAGTGATTGAAAAGGAACAGATTCATTCCGATATTTTTAAAAATTGAATCAATTAATATGTTTCCACAATAAATTTTTTCTTAAAAAAAAAGATCTAAATTAAGTAAAGAATACAAATACTAGGCTCATCTCTTGAAAAATCTTTTGTATTTCTTGTTATTAATAAGAGCCTTCACCATTCTGAACGCATCCGTTCTTGATAAACTAAACCATCAACCGGATGCTCTTTCCAAAGTCCAAAAGCGTCATCGGATTTAGACTTTTTTTGTTCAAGATAACTAGCAATTGCTTGTCTAATAGCTTCTGAGCAAGACAGATTCTCTGCTTGGCAAATAACCGTTAACTCCTTGATTTGATTATCCGGAATATCGATAAGAGTTCGCATAATAACCTCCGATATATGTTGTGCATATGCTATATGTAACAAATACAAAAGACTCTACTTGCTAAAGCATGAATTTAGGTAAAAAAATTCTAGATTTAGGGCGTGTCGTCCTCTTCCTTAACTGACGACACGCCCTAAAAGTTTTCACTATAGGGCTGCTTTCAAAGACAAAATCAAAGTCATAGGTTGAGTCGGAGAAGCCACAAAACCATGATGTTCATAAAATGCTTTTGCTGCCTCTGAAAGGGCATGTACTAAAAGACCGCGAATACCTAACAGATGACATGCTTGCATGGTTCGAAGTACGGCATCTTGCAACAGAGCCACACCAAGACCTTTTCCCTGCCAAGTTGTATCAACTGCTAGCCGACCCATAATTGCTAAAGGAACTGGATCAGGCATATTACGGCGTATAGAGCCAGGTGCATCATTCAATGCTAACGCCCCCGCTGAAAGGCAATAATAACCAACGACTTTTTGGTCCTGCGTTACAACATAGGTTCGAGACGCGCCGCTGACCTGATTCTTCATAGCTCTTTTACTAAGCCAATCATCCAAGCTAATCACGCCGGAATTAAATCCTTCGGTCTCATGATTTAGGGTTAGCAGTGTCGGGGCAGACAGCTTTACTCCCATGGTTTCTTCGCTTTCATTAAACGCTCAAAACCGGTTCCACTCGGCGGTTGATCGAGTACGGCTAAAAAATGGTCGTAGGTTTTTTGATCCACGCGCATTAAGGTTTGCTCAAGTACTGCGTCCTCAGCTGCACGTCGTGCCGCATCAATCATAAACTCTGAACGAGTCTTACCGTAGGCTGTAGCTGCTCGATCTATGAGCGTACGAATATCACTACGAATACGTAAATTGACGGCGTGTGTAGGTATTTCAGGAGGAGTGGTTTGGCGTCGCATGGTAAGAGTGTCCTGTATGAGATTCCTGCACCAAGCATAGCCCATAAGATACACAATGTGTATCTTAGTTTGTCGCTAAAAGTATTTAGTGTCGATCTGAGTCTTTACCAACTCGAGCGCATCTGTTCTTAATACGTTAAACCCTCTAAAGCCTGTTCTTTAAATGATTCACCCATATAGCTCTTATGAATAATGAAATGAACAGTACGTGTAGGGTAAAAAATAATTTGCCGATACAATTAAAATAAACACTGAAAACGAACGATATGTGTAGGGGCGAAACATCTTTCGCCCGCTTAAAATATTAAGCCCACGCTCTTTTCAACTTCCCCAAAACAATTAGCCAAACCCTAAAAAAGCTATGAGAATTCTGCATATATTTTTATAAATTCTGCCAGCAGCTAAATATAAATACAGCGGGCGAAAAATGTTTCGCCCCTACATATTCTTAGATAGTGCAAGCAAATGAAATGTGCAGACGTGAAAAATTATTTGCCGATACAGCCTTTATACATTGTGAAAAAAAACATTCTTACAGGCAAAAAAATGATTTGCCCATACAGTCTTAATAAACACTGAAAGTATACGATATGTCTAGGGGCGAAACATTTTTCGCCCCTCGGTGTTTATTTAAATAGCACCAAATAAACCAGGATTCGCATCCAACCCCAGGCGTAACCCTCACGAATTTGCGGAAGTTAAACGACAAATTGCAACTTTGATTCAGCAACTGGATTCTCAACCTTCTAACAGATCTTTTACCGTTACTGGCGTCACGGAACAGAATGGTCGCATGTTAAAAGAGAAGTTAATTCAAATAGAAAAAAATCTAGACTCTTCTGAGTTGTTTGGAAATCAATCACAGACAGGTGTCGATCTAAATCTGTTGCTGAATAAGATGGTGGGTGATGTAAATCAACTTCTGCATCAAAGCGCCGATGCAAGTTTAAACATATTAGTTATTCAAGAAAATATCAGTCAAATAGATAGTTTGCTTAATCAAACGGAAGGCAAATCACTTGCGGATCGACGAAAAATTGCTGAATTGCAACAACATAAAGATGCACAACAAGCGCGAATAGATAATTTAGAAGCAACGGTGCAACAAGTATTAGCACAGCAAGCAGCGGCTCCGACTCAAACCATAAATACGCAATGCTGCGAGATTATGTAGATTACAAAATTCTATTTACAGGCTCTTATTGAATTTTATTTATTCTCATTTTAACCTAGTTATATAATTTGAAAGACTTGTTATTATTTCATTAGAACTTAATATTATTTCCTCACAAATTTTTTGTTCTTCTCGACGCTCAGATTTGCCAGCTAGCCTGTTAAGTTCAAGCTTGCTAGCACTTCGCTCAAGCTTTTGATGAATATTATTTTCAGATTTCATCTCAGGGAAAAAATTTTCTGGATTTTTTATGGCTTCAAAACAAACTTCTGCAATCTCAACTTCATAACTTGCTATAAATGAATCCAGTTCAGTTGTTAAACCCATCACGCTGCCTCGAGTCACATCAAATAACGATGCCTTAGCTGCTGCATGATAAGAGCCTGCAGCTTTAATTAAAGAATCTTTAGTATCATCAACACCGGAACTATTTAGTAATTGCAAAAAATCTTGTTTGGCAACTTTTAATTCTTTAACTTTAGGTAAAGAATTGTCTATAGAACTATTACTACCAGCAACTTGAATTTGAACTTGTGCTATATTATTTTCAGCTTTAGCTTTTTGCTCTGCATCTTTTTTAAGCTTTTTAATAGCTTCAAAATGCTCAGGATCTAATTTAATATCGTTTCCTTTGCCATCTTTCCACACTGTTATAAAGTTATCACCCACCTTCAATAAAGGCGCTCCAGCACTGGAAAAATACAAAACGCTTTTATCATTGTGTTCATCTTTTAAAAAAGTATTAATAAAACTTAGAAAAACAGTATGTTTATCTGATTTGTCATCGTAACCGGTATTAATTGCATTATCAGAAATATATTTAGAAGCTTCTTCTAAAGTGCCAAAGATGATTACATGTTTCTCGTCTATATTTTCTTTTACTTTTGCTTTCTCAGCATCAGTCATTTTTTCGAACTTTTCACTGATTAATACTAATTTTGGATTTTCGTTTGTTTGTACAACGAATCCTTCTTTGACTTCTAAATCTTTAACTCCAGCCAAAGGAGCTTCTATGGCATTTTGACTATTAGTATTAGGACCTTGAACAACAATGTCTCGCATGCTCTTAAAACTATAATTTGAAAAATCCAATGATTGATCAAATTTCAAACCAACCACTCCTGAAAGTTTACTAATTTCTAAACTTTCTCCCTGTTTAAGCATGGGGTGAGAGGTCATCCCAAAGTTTTGTTTTTCAGCAGTATTGCTAGCTTTCTGATTAGGCTGTGTTGACGATAATGGAGATGGAGGTGGAGCTGAGAAAATATTCCTAGCTCTAGATAATAAACTCATAAAACACACCCCAAATAAACTGACAAAATAACTTAAGCTTCTAATATGAAATATTGAGCTTTTGAAGAAAAGTACTTATTTAATTTTCGAAACTATGGATTTGGAACCATAGCTACTATTTGCTGCATATTAATCACATTTCCCGCTTCACTTTCAAGCTCTAACTCCCAAATCCTGTTCGTTTTTGGAAAGCAATTTATCTGCCATGACTTGCCCCTTTGCCTAGCTCTTCATGCCAACCAAAAAAAAGCTTTTATTATCAATGCTGGTTTCAAACCAATCCATTTTCACCCTCCAAATAACCACCTATAAAAAGTTCGAGATAAAAGCCCCAAACTTTGGCACTATAGGTCCCCACATCACGCTCTATTAATGCTGAGAGGATTTCGTGGACGACTTATCCAATGGAATGATTCTTTCTCTACTCGCCCTATTGATCGTACTTTCGGCTTTCTTTTCCAGTTCTGAAACCGGAATGATGTCGATCAATCGCTATCGATTGAAACATCTTGCGCAGCAAAACCATCGTGGCGCTAAAAAAACTCTGGCTCTGCTTGAACGACCCGATCGATTAATCGGCTTAATTCTGATCGGCAATAACTTTGTAAATATTCTGGCGTCAGCGCTAGCAACGCTTTTAGCAGTGAAGATTTGGGGTGAAGCGGGTATTGCGGTCGCCACTGCAACTTTAACGATTGTGCTGCTTATTTTTGGTGAAGTGACTCCTAAAACATTGGCGGCCTTACGTCCCGAACGCATTGCGTTTCCAGCAGCGCATATTCTTGCCCCGCTATTAATACTCTTCTATCCATTGGTGTGGTTCGTCAATATTATTTGCCAATCGATTATTTCTTTAATGGGCGGTCCAAAAGACAAAGGTTCAGAAGCATTAAATCGTGAAGAATTACGCACGATTGTGTTGGAATCGAAAACTTTAATTCCGCGCAAACACAGAACGATGTTGTTAAGTATTCTCGATTTAGAAAATATGACAGTCGAAGATGTGATGGTGCAGCGCAACGACATTATTGGAATCGATATTGAAGACAGTATGGAAGATATCCAGGATATCTTACGCTCGGTGCAACATACTCGTCTGCCCATTTATAAAGGCAACTTAAATCAACCGCTCGGAATTTTACACGCACGCAAAGCGTTAAAATTTATGATGGCGAATCCGGAAGAACGCAGTAAAGAATATCTTGTGCAATGCACCGCAGAACCCTATTACATTCCTGAAAGCACGCAGTTAATGAAACAGCTGAGTCAATTTCAACGTACTAAATCGCGCATTGGTTTAGTGGTTGATGAATACGGTGACGTCAAAGGTTTATTGACGCTAGAAGATATCTTAGAAGAAATTGTCGGTGAATTTACGACAAATTTTGCAGCGAGCAGTCCGGATATTCATCCACAAAAAGATGGCTCTTATATTATTGAAGGTTCTGCTACCTTACGCGATATTAATCGTCGATTAAAATGGAAGTTGCCGATTGATGGCCCAAAAACGGTGAGTGGGTTAATTACGGAATATTTGGAATTTTTTCCGCATTCGCCACTCTGTTTAAAAATTAATGAATATTATATTGAAGTGATTCAGACTAAGGATACGGTAGTGAAGACCGCCCGCTTTTTTGTTGAGCCTTCCACATAATGGTCTTCTGTTTTGTTGCCTACGCTCTTCGCCCTGCTCACATATTTTGCAATATGCTCCGCGGGTCTCAGTCGCTTGGCGCCTCACAGAAAACACATTCTGTGTTCGGTATGAAGTGTATGAAAATCTTTTTTTACAAATGTGAGGTATCACATGGCAAGCCCACAAATTTCTAAACCAGTTTTAGTTGTTAAATGTCCGCAATGTCGTAAGTCGGTAGCGTGGCAAGCGTCGTCAAGATTTCGACCTTTTTGCAGTAGCCGTTGTCAATTAATGGATTTAGGGGCGTGGGCAAATGAGGATCATCGATTACCGGAAGTTGAACCCAGTGTCACTGAAGATGATGTACGGTCGCAGTAAATGTTTTTAAAAACCCTTATTCAAATAATGCGATATATGATTTAAAAACAAAAATGCGGTTTCTCTTGAAACCGGTTGTTTCCTGTAGAATTTCTAAACGAACAAAATCATCTATTAATCGAGCAGCGGTTGAAAGGTCGACGTCCAATATATTTTTCATATCTTGAATGTCAATTATGGGCTTTATGTACAGTTGAGCCAATGCAACTTTGGCATTCGGTGCTTTTTTACCAAGCGTTAATATTCGCTGCTCATAATCATTTCGTAATTTAATTATGGATCTGAAAGTTTGAATGGAGCTTTCTGCTGTCTGACGTATTCCTTCCAAAAAAAACTTTAACCACTGTGTAAGATTATGCTGTGTTCGAACCATCATGAGATTTTCGTAGTACAACATTTTGTGTTGCTCAAAAAATGCGGACAAGTACAAAGCAGGTTTCATTAATAAACCGGTACTTACCAAATACAAGGGAATTAATAATCTACCGATTCTTCCATTACCATCTAAAAAGGGATGAATTGTTTCAAACTGGTAATGCGCAATACCAATCCGAATTAAGCTAGGTACTAAATGTTGATCGTCATTTAAAAATTTTTCTAAATTCGTCATTAAATCGGCAACATCATCTGCATGCGGCGGAATAAATACAGCATCACGTAACGAGGCACCACCTATCCAATTTTGACTGCTACGAAATTCTCCAGGTAATTTTCCAGCACCTCGCACGCCTTGCAATAAAAGATAATGGGTTTCTTTTAATAATCGACTTGAAATTGGTAACGTTTTTAAACTTTGAATCGCATTATTTAGCGCTGATATATAGTTTTGAACTTCTTCCCAGTCATTACGTTTTTCTGGTTCAATATTTTCCAATTTCTGCAAAGCTTCACCGATATTGGTTTGGGTACCTTCTATTCGACTGCTGGTAGTAGCTTCTTTACTGACATGCATTTGAATGAAAAAATCGACATCAGGAATCAGCTGTGAAAAAGCATTGAGTTCTCCCAATTTCTGATCTGCCTGACTAAGAAGCATTTGTAAACTTGGGTCATTTAGTACCCAGTCATGATAGATAGTTGAAGGCGTAAAGCTTTGATATTGATACTGCTGGCGATAGGAGCCGCTATGAAAATCTTTTATATCCATACTGTTTTCTGCCCATAAGAAAACTCATATAGTCAGAATAGCATTCATCTGCCTATAAGAAAATCCATATATGCATTTAAAGCTTTCAATGCATATATGGATTTTCTTATAGGCAGATGAATGCTAGATTTTTCTTTCCCAAGCACTTATCCCAGCCCAACCTTGACCGCCTCGATAGCGAATTTGTTGTTCATCTTCAAGTTTCAAGCCGCCTAATCCATACACTGGAATCGGCGATTCTCGCACAAGTTCTTGAAAGTGCTCCCAACCTAACGGTTCAACTTCTGGATGCGTTGCTGTTTTACAAACAGGAGACAGCCAGGTGTAATCTGCGCCAGCGGCAGTGGCAGAATTTAATTCTTCTAAGGAATGACACGACACACCAAAACCTAAATAGTTGGCTGAAAACTGTGATTTATCGAGCAGTATTTTAATAATGATTTTTTTACATTGACGTTGTTTAAGATGAATCACAAAAAAATGATCTGGAAAATACATCAGAAATTCTTTTATTAGATGAAAAGATAATTCTTTTGTAGATAAAATCTGGAACCAATCGATATCCAAGAACCAAACAATCGGAAGTTGAGCTGCACTTTTTTCTTGAAAGGTTTGAGCAAGGTTTTTCAAAGTTTGTTGTTTAAATTCACTTGAATATTTTTTTTCCAATCGTAATCGAATGCCTAAATTGGATCGGTTTTGAACAGCAGCTTGCATATTAAATGAAGGAAAGGATTTATCTTCTGAAATGGTTTGAATCACAATGGCGCGCGGTAGTTGCAGCGCAGTAATCACATGTTTATTTGCCGAAGGAAATCGATATTTATGAATATTACTCGGTGAAACCCAACGAATCCATTGACCTTCACGGCCGTAAGGTTCTCCTGAAAATTCTTTAATAATCCAAACGTCGAGCCATAAAAAACGCGACTTTGCATGATAAGGAATTTGAATGAGCGGTTCAGCACTTTGTATTTCAATACCAATTTCTTCTCGAATCTCACGTTGTAAAGCGCCAATTCCCTGTTCTTCAGCTTCCCATTTTCCACCTGGAAATTCCCATAAATCTTCGGGTGATTCTTGTTGAGGAAAAATGGCTTCGCGTCGAGCAATCAACCATTCAATACCTTGAGCGGTTTGGCGCTGAATAACACCCACTGACACCGCCACAGCACCATCGACTACAGGTATGTGGTGGCCGACCAAATTGTCTAACAATTCCATAGTGCATCCTGCATTTTTAACGACTTTGCTTAAAATTTTTTCACCTAGAGAGAAATTTCACTCAACATTTGATGCTTATATGAAATCAACGCATACACTAAAACTGTACCTATTTTCTCTCGATCTACGGCGAGCTTTACCTTGAACGCACTTATTATTGAATCTTCTAAATTTTGGAACCAAGTTTTACGCGATTTATTAGCTAGCGTTGGTTTTAAAAGTGAATCGGTATTCACCGGTGTCGATGGCATTCAACAACTTACCGCACAAAATTACGATCTTATTCTAGTCGCTCGTCATCTGGATGACATTTCAGGATTAGATGTTTGTGAATTTTATTGCGGCCAAGATCGTCATGCGCCGGTTTATCTCATTACTACGCAAGAATCGGATGATACATTAGCTTTAGCGTTACGCTGTGGTGCTACCGATGTTTTTTTCAAATCTGCGCTTGAAAAATTACGCATGCATTTAATTCAAATGCGAATGACCCCTGATTCTGCCTTTCATCGTAGCGCGGATATTTTGTTAGTGGAAAAAGGCTCACAAGTTTTGCAATTTATGCGGGACAGCTTTACGCCGTTAGGAATGAAAGTGGTGGATATGGATACCACTGACGCTGCACTTGCATGGATTGATAGTAATCACGTGGATCTTGTCGTACTGGATTTAACCTGCGATGGTAAAATTGATGCAGAAAAATTAATTAAAGATATTCGTCACCAATCAAATTTTTTAAAATCACGAATTCCTATTTTGTTATTTTGTAAAGTAGAAAATAAAAAGCAAGCGCTGTCATTATTAACACTAGGTGGCAGCGATTATGTCATGATGCCAATTGAACAAGATGAATGGATTTTACGTTGTCAGTCTCTTATTCAAAATAAATTATTATTGGATCAAGTCGAACAACAACATCTTTTTTTAGAAAAAATAACACTTACAGATTCTTTAACTGGATTATTTAATCGACATTACTTTATGGAATTTGGTCCAAAAAAATTCGTAGAAGCGCAGCGTCAAAAACAATCGCTTGGTTTGATTCTAGTGCATACCAATCAATTTAAAAAAATTAATAATACGCATGGACATGATATGGGTGATGCAATTCTTGCAGCGCTTGCGCAACGTTTAAAAAATAATACGCGAGCAGAAGATTTAGTAGCGCGGTTAGATAATAAAAAATTCGCAATTATTTTAAATCGTTGTCCGCGAGAAGCCTTAATTCAAAAATGTGAAGATTTACGACAGCATATTGAACAACTAATGCCTTGTGGTATTCCGATTACAATTAGCTGTGGCTTTGGTCATTACCTGCATCGTGATCAAGGCCTGGATGATAAACAAAGTTTTCAAAAATTATTAATGATTGCAGAAGCGAGTTTGGATCAGACGAGAAAAAAAATGTCGGGTAATTAACCTTTATAAACTTGAATCGATTCTAGAAATTACGTCATACGCCGGTTCTTCATACGGATGCACCTTCATCATTGCAGCAATAACATTTTTTAGTATTTTCTTCTCACACAATATTTCAACTTTATACTCAGGTACTTTTTCAATTTCGTTTATGTTTCCAATATGCGGATTCGAACCTTTTAATGGACGAAATTGACCTTCACCTAATGTTTGCCAACAGCATAAATCGTAATCACCTAAGCGACCCGCGCCTGCATCAAACATTGCAGTTTTTACGGCTTCAACATCGCTTACCGGTATATAGACTTGAATTTTGTAAGTTTCATTCATTTTAATTTTTCAACAAATATACCAAACGCATATGAGATTTCCTAAAACACTTTTCAACTTTTTTAATCAGTAACAGGCAGCGTTCAACACGGGCGAATGATTATTCGCCCCTACAAACAATGATCACTTTCCTGAAAATACATTAATCTCTAACGGTTACCGTAGGGGCGAATAATTATTCGCCCGCAATAACTTTTCAAATATACATGAAAACACGTTCTAATTATTTTCAGACCACCTAAACGCATTTAAAAACAATTTAAACCACGGACTTTTTTCTGCCCATTCTTGTGGATGCCAAGACAATTGTGTAGTACGAAATACACGTTCAGGATGTGGCATCATTAACGTAATACGTCCGTCCTCATTACAAAAACCTGTAACGCCATTGATTGAACCATTTGGATTTTGCGGATACAGATTTGCTGGATTGCCTCGAACATCCACATAACGCAACGCAACCTGCGGCGTATCACTAAAACTTTCCACACGCCCTTCTCCGTGCGCTACCGCAATGGGTAAAACACTTCCGGCCATTTCATTAAAAAATATGGAAGGTGAAGTTTCAACTTTTACTAAACTTAATCGCGCTTCAAATTGTTCTGAACGATTACGCTGAAAACGTGGCCAGTTTTGTGAACCTGGAATTAATGGCGCTAAATACGACAACATTTGACAGCCATTGCACACACCTAATGCAAACCGATCTTGTCGATTAAAAAATTCTTGAAATTGATCTTTTAATTTGGGTTGATGCAAAATTCCTTGCGCCCAACCACGACCTGCTCCTAAAACATCACCAAATGAAAATCCACCGCATGCAGCAAAGCCTTGAAAATCTTTTAATGCGTGACGATCATTTAGTAAATCCGACATATGTACATCAAATGTTTCAAATCCTGCAAGGTGAAACGCCGCCGCCATTTCAGTTTGTCCATTGACACCTTGTTCGCGCAAAATCGCAATACGTGGTTTTGTTTTAGCAATATGAAATTCTGGAATCGCTTCTGGCCAATTAAAAGGTATCAAAGAGGTTAATTGTGGTTCTGGATTGGAAAGCGCATTAAATTCTTCTACGCTGGTTTCTGGATTATCTCGTAACGATTGAATCTGGTGACTTACTGCCGACCATTTTTGCAGTAAATCAATTAATGTCGATTGCCAAATAACTTTATTATTTTGCTTAAAGGAAATATCAGCATTGGTTTTTATGTTAGCAATAACATGCGGCGCTGCTAAACTCTCAGATTCTAAAATGTTTTGTACAATTTCTACGTGCGATTTTCGAACTTGAATAATTAATCCAACCTCTTCATTAAACCAGTACGCTAAATTTTCAGGCGACGTTAATGCATTTGTTTCTGCAGAAATTAAAAAATCTAACCCTAATCGGCTAGCAAATGCCATTTCTATCGCTGTGACAAAAGCTCCACCATCCGAACGATCGTGATACGCCAACACAATATTGCGTTGACGCAATTCGAGTAAGGCGCGATGTAATGATTTAATATCTAATACATTATCTAACGTTGGCGCGATTTTTCCGATTTGATTATAGGTGGATAACAAAATCGAACCGCCGAGACGACACTGGTTTTGTCCAAGATCAATCAACAATAAAACGCTATCATCTTCGATTCGTTGTAATTCAGGTGTCCAGGTACAACGAATATCTTGTACCGGAGAAAATGCAGAAATCACTAACGATAAAGGTGAAACAACCGAAGAGTTCGGATGCGATTCACAACTCCATTGTGTTTGCATCGACAAGGAATCTTTACCGACTGGAATTGCAATACCTAATGGAATACACACATTCTCTGTAACATCGCGTACGGTATTAAATAACGCAACATCTTCTTCTATTTTGCCAACCGCTGCCATCCAATTTGCCGATAATTTAATATCGGATAAATCTCTAATATCCGCAGAAAAAATATTTAATAAAGCTTCTGCAACGGCTAGTCGACCTGATGATTCAGGAGAAAGTATTGCAACCGGTGGACGTTCACCGCATGCCGCAGCTTCACCCGTAAAATTCCAATAATCGGTTGCTGTGATAGCACAATCCGCAACAGATTCTTGCCACGGTCCAATCATTTGATCGCGACTGACTAAACCTGTAATCGTACGATCACCTATCGTAATTAAAAATTTTTTACTTGCAACGGTTGGATGGTGTAAAACACGTGAAATAATTTCAGAAAAATCATTTAACTCAGCCCAATTAATTTCTTGGCTATAACTATTGTTTGGTAAAACGATAGGAATTTGTCGTTCTAATTTTGGCGTATTACCAAATAATAATTTTTGTGAAACTTGAATCGGATAACGATCAAAAATTGCGTCGTATACTTCAATATCGCGTGCTTCTACTGCTTCACCAGCAACTGCAAACGGACAACGTTCCCGCTCACATATATCAGTAAATAATGTTAAATCATCTGGAGCGATCGCTAATACATAACGTTCTTGCGATTCGTTACACCAAATTTCTAACGGCGACATACCAGGTTCAGCATTTGGTAAATCGCGCAAACGAAAATGGCCGCCGCGACCTGCGTCTTTTACTAATTCTGGTAACGCATTACTTAAACCACCCGCGCCCACATCGTGAATAAATAAAATCGGATTTTTATCATCTAGTGCCCAACAACGATCAATCACTTCCTGACAACGTCGTTCCATTTCTGGATTTTCGCGTTGTACCGACGCAATATCCAAATCATTATTTGATGAGGAAGTATGCGATGACGCAGCACCGCCCCCTAAGCCAATTAATAAACTAGGTCCGCCGAGAACAATTAATAACGCACCAACCGGCACTTGGGATTTATCTTGATGCTGAGGTCGAACATGGCCAAAGCCACCGGCTAGCATCATCGGTTTATGATAACCGCGTCGTTTAAAATGATGTTCATCAGAATGCGGATCGAAGGATTCAAAGGAACGAAAAAACCCAGTTAAATTTGGTCGACCAAACTCGTTGTTGTACGCAGCGGCGCCAAGCGGACCATCGATCATAATCTTTAAAGAAGTTGCTAAATGCGGCGGTAAAATCGCGTCACTGCTGGCTTGATTATTTTTTAAATAATCAATTTCCCAAGGCTGAGGTAATGCAGGAATTCGTAAATCCGATACCATAAAACCGGTTAATCCGGCTTTAGGTTTTGATCCCCGACCCGTTGCGCCTTCATCACGAATTTCACCGCCTGAACCCGTTGCCGCTCCAGGAAATGGCGCGATTGCGGTTGGATGATTGTGGGTTTCCACTTTCATCACAATTGGAATCGCTTCGGTTACCACTTGATAAATTCCTGTTTTACTGTTCGGAAAAAACCGTTGTCCGATTTTAGCGCCATCGATTACTGCGGCATTATCTTCGTAGGCTGAACGCACACCTTTTGGATTTTGTTTAGTGGTTTCCCGAATCATGCTGAATAACGATTTAGGTTGTTCTTGATCGCCGACCCACCAACGCGCGTTAAAAACTTTATGTCGGCAATGCTCAGAATTTGCTTGTGCAAACATCATAAGTTCGGCATCGGTAGGATCACGTCCAAGCTCGGTATAGGCCTGCGCTAAATAGTCAATTTCTTCCAGACTTAACGCCAAACCCAAACTGTGATTTAGTTTATGAAGCGTTTCTACACCATCGCGCAACAATGAAATACTTCGCACCGGTTTTGGTAAAGGAGAATGAAATAACGTACGGCCTTCTTCCAAACTATTTAAAA
>JAZKFP010000284.1:0-8058 GCA_040386355.1 Pseudomonadota bacterium
TAGGCTAAAGCGTATAGCTTAGGTAAAAGCGCAGTTGCAAAATCAAGTTGGCAAAAGCAATAATTTTTCTGATACTTCCTACGAGGGCTGTGCACGTTATCATACTTCAAGTGAGGGGTGAATCATCTAGCGAATGAAAAAATGCAGGAATTAATACAGAGATATTTCAGATCCTATCTTTCCAATTATTTATTATGCAGTGCAGCGAGCTATATTTTTTAATAGGATAAACGACATAAAAGCATTTTGTGTAGAGCCTCATTATGATACTTTGACAGATATTGTACGTTTGAATGGTGAACTAATGTTCGGTATTCGATAGTGCAGCTAGAACATTATTCAAACATTTAAATTTTTGAAATACTTTAAGGATAGTAAAAAATGTTACCAGTTTCCAATCAAAATTTAGTTACTTCTGCTCGGTTTCAGGTCGGGCACAAAACTAAAAAGTGCCTAGCTTTAGGAGCTCTTACCCTACTTGGTGGAGCCACTATTCGAACATTCAATCCGCGAGCGCCAATTGCTTCTGTAAATCCACGAGCTGCAAGACAGCTCTCAATTAAAAACGATCTTTGCATAACCGCTCAGCATTCCGGTAAGGTTTTTACCTTAACTCTGCCCGAGGAAGAAAAAGTTGATATCAGCGTTGCTGTAATTTCAGATTGTGCTTTTGAAGCTGGCTCGAATTATAAAAAGGCTGCCTGGGACATAATTGATAATGCGATGACTCAACTAAATGTCAATGGAATAATAACGAATCAAGAAAATCGTTCATATGTTACACCTTGTCGGCCTTCTGGGTTAGGCGCTATTAAAAGCTATGAAATTCTTCACAAAAGCTCCTGGCCTGTTTCTCGTGTTGGAGTAAAAGGCGAAGGTCTAACATCTGAAATTTACAGTACTTTAAAAGAAAGAATCGATGGCAATTCTTCTTTGCATGAAGCTGCTCGAAAATGTCGCATACAGACCACAAATATTGTCGCAATTACTGGTGGAACAGTTGTTGGCGCTGCAATTAGCCTTGGTTTGTTAATACGTTTTAGACATGACGCGCGAGTAAGATAGTTTCGTAAAATCAATTTTTTTGATTAAGCGGCAATTATTTATTATTTGCCGTTTTGCTTAAATAAAGTTTCAGTTGTCTGCATCAATTAAACTATTCAAATATTGTTTTTTTACTTCATTATAATATTTCACATGACCTCAAGGTCCGATTATCTTTGATATTTGTTCGCGAAAATCTTCCCATACGCATTAGAATTAAGCCTGTAAAACAATAATCTTATTACCAACCGTGCCAAAAGAAATCTCTGTTTTTTCACCTGTGGTCGCTTATACTCTGCGTCCTTTATGGAATGAGTTTGAGAAGCGATACAATTAGCCTGTAAGTGAGATTGAAAGCATGAAAGTGAAGAAGCGCCCAGTTAATCTCGATTTAACAACCTTTAAATTTCCTATTTCTAGTATTACTTCAATTTTGCATCGTGTGTCCGGTGTTGTACTGTTTCTTGCAGTACCTCTCATATTTTGGGCTTTGCAATTATCGTTAAAATCAGGTGAAGGCTACGAGTCAGTCGTCGAATGTTTTAACTCACCGCTAATGAAACTGGTGAACTGGGCATTGTTGTCTGCGTTGGCTTATCACTTAGTAGCTGGTATTCGTCATCTACTGATGGATTGGGCAATTGGTGAAGAACTGAAAAGCGGTCAATTAGGATCGAAAATTGTTTTAGTTGTTTCAGCAATCTTGATTGTGATCCTAGGAGTTTGGATATGGTAACGCGCGCTATTAGTCATTCTCACAGCGGTCTAAAAGATTTCAAAATTCAGCGTTTTACAGCCCTTGTTTTAGCAATCTTTACCTTTGTGATGACTGGATTTTTCATTGTTCATCCACATCCGGTTTTTGCAGAATGGGCAGAATTCATGTTGCATCCTGCCATGCGCATATTAATTGTTTTAACCGCATGGAGTCTTGTGGCTCATGCGTGGGTAGGCATGTGGACAATCGCCACAGACTACATCAAACATTATAAAATTCGCACTGCTTTTTTAGTCGCACTAGTAATGATCTTGGCAGTTGAATCCATCTGGATCATCGTAATACTTTGGGGATAACAAGATGTCGGTGATGAGAACTATTTCGTTTGATGCAGTAATTGTTGGTGGTGGTGGTGCAGGCTTACGAGCTGCGCTACAACTTTCTAGAGCAGGTCACAGAACCGCTCTAATTTCTAAAGTATTTCCAACGCGTTCGCATACTGTTTCAGCCCAAGGTGGAATTACTTGCGCAATCGCAAGTGCTGATCCAAATGATGATTGGCGCTGGCATATGTACGACACCGTCAAAGGGTCGGACTATATCGGTGATCAAGACGCAATTGAATATATGTGTAAAACCGGTCCAGAAGTTGTGTTTGAACTTGAACACATGGGTCTACCGTTTTCTCGTACTGAAGAAGGTCGAATTTATCAAAGACCTTTTGGTGGTCAATCTAAAAATTTTGGTGAAGGCGGACAAGCGGCCCGAACTTGCGCTGCAGCGGATCGTACTGGTCATGCTATGTTGCATACGCTGTATCAACAGAATCTGCGCTATAAAACTGTTTTCTATAACGAGTGGTATGCGTTAGATCTTGTGAAAAACCAAGACGGCGCAGTCCTCGGTTTAATTGCAATGAGTATTCACACTGGTGAAACTGTTTTCTTTAAATCGCGTGCGGTTGTATTAGCAACCGGTGGTGCTGGTCGAATTTATTCTTCTACTACAAATGCGCATATTTGCACGGGTGATGGAATTGGAATGGCGTTACGCGCTGGTTTCCCAGTACAAGATATGGAAATGTGGCAATTTCATCCAACCGGAATTGCAGGCGCAGGTTCGTTAGTGACGGAAGGGTGTCGCGGTGAAGGTGGATACTTAGTTAATAAAGATGGCGAACGTTTTATGGAACGTTATGCACCTAATGCTAAAGATTTAGCAGGCCGTGACGTGGTAGCACGTTCAATGATGATGGAAATTTTAGAAGGCCGTGGTTGCGGTCCAAATGGCGATTACGTTTATTTGAAACTAGATCACTTAGGCGCTGACGTTTTGCATAAACGTTTGCCAGGTATTTGTGAATTAGCAATCACCTTCGCACACGTTGATCCCGTTAAAGAACCAATTCCAGTAGTTCCAACCTGTCATTACATGATGGGCGGAGTTCCAACCAACGTAAACGGCCAAGCAATTTACGTAGATTCGCAAGGCAATGAAAGCATTATTCAAGGTTTATTCGCGGTTGGTGAAGTGGCGTGTGTTTCGGTACATGGTGCAAACCGATTAGGCGGAAATTCATTGTTAGATTTAGTGGTATTTGGTCGCGCTGCTGGAATGTTCTTAGAAGAACATTTACACGAAGCAGTAGAAGGACGTGACGCTTCAGCTTCTGATTTTGAGCAAGCGTATCAACGCGTCAATCGTTGGAATGCATCACGTGATGGTGAAAGTGTTCCAATATTACGCCGTGCTTTGCAAGAAATTATGCAAAACCATTTTGGTGTATTCCGCAAAGGCGATCTTATTGAAGAAGGCGTCAGAAAATTAGCAGAATTACGTCAGCGTATCGCGAATGCGTATTTGCCCGATAAAAGTTTGGTTTATAACACTGCACGTATCGAAGCATTAGAGCTTGACAACTTGCTGGAAGTTGCGGTTTCAACCGCTATATCAGCGGATGTACGTAAAGAAAGTCGTGGCGCACATACGCGCTATGACTATCCTGATCGTGATGATGAAAACTGGTTAGCGCATTCTTTGTACTCACCTGAAAATCAAAGTGTTCGAAAGCGTGCAGTTAATTTTCAACCTAAAACTGTTCCGGCATTTCAACCTAAAGCACGTACCTATTAAAAGTGAATGTACCTATTTAAAAGCGACTGTACCTGTTAAAAGCAAATGCACGTATTAGTAACTTTTAGGTAATTTTTAAAATAGTTTTTTAGGATTTTTTTATGTCGAAACCAATGTTGAAAGTAAAGATTTATCGATATAACCCAGAAACCGACACCAAACCTTATATGAAGGAATATGAGGTAAATACCGGTGGTCGCGACATGATGGTGTTAGATGTTTTACATCTGGTTAAAGAACAAGATCCTTCCTTAGCATTTCGTCGTTCATGTCGTGAAGGCGTATGCGGTTCCGATGGAATGAACGTTAATGGGACCAATGTATTGGCTTGCATGACACCGGTTTCAAAAGCATTGGGAAAAGGTAAGGAGTTAACGGTTCGTCCACTTATGGGATTACCGATTGTTCGAGACCTTGTCGTTGACATGACAATGTTTTTTGAACAATACGAAAAAATTCAACCGTATTTAATTAATGATCAACCTACGACAGGAATTGAACGTCTGCAGTCGCCAGAAGATCGCGATAAGTTGGATGGTTTATATGAATGCATTTTGTGCGCATGTTGTTCAACAGCGTGTCCAAGTTATTGGTGGAATCCAGATAAATTTGTGGGTCCTGCAGGATTACTTCAAGCGTATCGATTTATTGCCGATTCACGTGACACTGCAACTGAACAACGTTTAGAAGGATTACAAGATCCATTTAGCTTGTTCCGTTGTCGCGGAATTATGAATTGTGTGAGTGTTTGTCCTAAGGGATTAAATCCAACTCGAGCGATTGGGCATATACGAACTATGCTCTTGGAAAGAAGCCCGTAGGCTATGATCATTCGCAGGCAGAAGGCTCTGCCTGTGTTTAAGTTCCTGATAGCATAATCTCCGAAAAACTATATTAATTCTAATTTAAATGGTTTTCTGTATTTTTCCAGCTAGGTTTATTTGACGTAATTTGTAAAAAATTGATTTTCTGCGAACGTTATCAAAATCAAATTGGAAGTAGAAAGTTTACGCATTTCTTGGTCTTGATTTTAAAAGATATAGAATGCAAGCAAGTTTTTGCACAGATGATTTTGATGGGGTTTTTCAGACAAGCCTTGAAGATATACCCGTAGCGTTTGAAAATTAGGTTAAATGAAATGGTAAAGCATCGAAATTTTTTCTCGATCACACGGCGCTTTGACGCTGCGTAGCCAAAGCTTTACGCAAGGAAAGGCAACAAAGTGAGCGGGAAAAAAGATGATGATGAATACCTAATGTTCATTCGCTATGGGTATAAAAGTGGAACACGGAAAATATATTCATGGGCAACCATCCGTTGAAGGACCCAATGCAAGACAAAAATGCTTTGCACAATAGCAATTCAATAGAAAATAATAACTCCTCCCACAATACCCTCGAACAATTGTGGCAAGACTCCTGTTGGTACTCTGGCAACGCCGATTATATTGAACAACTCTACGAAACCTTTCTGCGTGATCCCAATTCAGTAAGTTTAGAATGGCAAGATGTCTTCAATCGTCTGCCACAAAATCCTGAACAAGTTGCTCCTGATGTTTCCCACCATAGTGTACGAGAACATTTTTTATATTTAGCTCGTAACGCAGATCGTGTTCAACCTATTCCCGTTGCAAGTGTTTCGACGGAACATGAACGTCAACAAGTTAAAGTTTTAAGTTTGGTAAATGCATATCGGGTTCGTGGTCATCAAAAAGCGGCGCTTGATCCATTAGGCATCATGACAAGAACTCCGGTACCCGATTTAACTTTGGGTCATCACGGTTTATCGTCTGGTGATTTAGATACGATTTTCCATGTGGGAAGTTTATTCATTGGCCAAGAAGAAGCTTCGCTTCGTATCATTATTGATTCGCTCGAAGCTACTTATTGCTCGACGCTTGGTGCGGAATATATGCATATTGTCGACACCGCTGAAAAACGTTGGATTCAACGTCGTTTAGAATCGGTACGTTCGCATCCTAATTTTGCATCGGAAACCAAATTGCATTTACTGGAACGTTTGATTGCTGCTGAAGGTTTGGAAAAATCATTAGCATCGCGTTATCCAGGCTACAAACGTTTTGGTTTAGAAGGCGGCGATTCATTAATTCCATTGATGGATGAAGTGATTCAACGAGTGGGAAGCTATAAAGCTAAAGAAATTGTTGTAGGCATGGCGCATCGTGGCCGTCTCAATGTTTTGGTAAATATTCTAGGCAAAAAACCTGTTGAATTATTTGGTGAATTTGAAGGAAAAATTCGTTCAGTGGGCTCTGGTGATGTGAAATATCATCAAGGGTTTTCTTCGAATATTATGACGCCAACAGGCGAAGTGCATATTGCACTTGCTTCAAACCCTTCGCATTTAGAAATTGTTTCACCGGTTGTGCATGGTTCAGTACGTGCGCGTCAAGATCGACGCAATGATGAGGCAGGTGACATTGTTGTTCCGTTAATTTTGCATGGCGACGCAGCGTTTGCAGGTCAAGGCGTGGTGATGGAAACCATGCAAATGTCGCAAACCCGCGGTTATAAAACCGGCGGTACAGTACATGTTATTGTTAATAACCAAGTTGGTTTTACAACGCATGAGCAAGTTGATGCGCGATCTACGGAATATTGCACTGACGTTGCAAAAATGGTCCAAGCGCCGATTTTTCATGTCAATGGTGATGATCCAGAAGCGGTGTATTTTGTAGCGCAATTGGCTGTTGATTATCGAATGGCGTTTAAAAAAGATGTCGTGATCGATTTAATTTGTTATCGCCGTCACGGCCATAATGAAACCGATGAACCTTCAGGTACTCAGCCGTTAATGTACGCTGCGATTAAAGATCGCCCCTCAGTACGTCAGCTTTATTCTGAAAAACTCATTCAAGAAAATGTGTTAGATGCGCAACGTCTTGACACTATGATTCAAGAATATAGACAAGCATTGGATAGCGGTGAGCATGTTGTTAAAAGCTTAGTGCGAGAACCGAATCCAGAATTATTTGTTGATTGGACGCCTTATTTAGGCCACGGCTGGATTCCTTACGCCAACACTCAATTTGATTTAATACGTTTGCAAGAACTTGCAGCCAAAATTAATGAGATTCCGCAAGGTTTTGTCCTACAAAAACAGGTTGCCAAAATCATTGATGATCGACGCAAAATGGCTGTTGGTGCGGCGCCTATCAATTGGGGCTTTGCAGAAATAATGGCGTACGCAACATTATTATCGGAAGGTCATCCCATTCGTATGTCAGGTCAAGACGTTCGACGCGGTACTTTTTCACATCGGTACGCAGCGGTGTTTAATCAAAAAGATGGTTCGTGCTACATGCCGCTGAAAGAAGTGATGAAAGAGCACGCGCGTTTTGATTTATACGATTCTCTTTTATCAGAAGAAGCAGTATTAGGCTTTGAGTACGGTTATGTCACCACACGTCCTGAAGGTTTAGTGATTTGGGAAGCGCAATTCGGTGATTTTGCGAATGGTGCTCAAGTGGTGATTGATCAATTTATTTCTTCCGGCGAAACCAAATGGTCTCGTGTTTGTGGTTTGGTTTTATATTTACCACACGGTTATGAAGGTCAAGGTCCAGAACATTCTTCTGCACGTCTTGAGCGGTTTTTACAACTCTGCGCTGAAATTAATATGCAGGTGTGCGTACCGTCTACACCTGCGCAAATGTTTCATATGATTCGTCGTCAAGCTATTCGACCTTCACGCAAACCATTAATTGTCATGACACCAAAAAGCTTATTGCGTCATCGTTTATGTGTATCGACATTAGAAGATTTATCGAACGGACATTTTCATTTAATGATTGACGATACAACTGTTAACGATGCCAATGCAGTTAATCACGTAATAATTAGCTCCGGCAAAGTCTTCTACGATTTGTTAGAAAAAAAGCAAAATGAATCGCAAGATGCTGTAGCACTGGTTCGATTGGAGCAAATTTATCCATTTCCTGAACAAGAATTGGAAAATATTTTAAATAAATATCCGAATACAAAATCCGTCATTTGGTGTCAGGAAGAACCGTTAAACCAAGGCGCTTGGTATTACATTCAGCATCATTTACGCCATGTAATCGATCGCTCGGTTAATGTACCACTGAATTTTGCAGGACGTGCTGCATCGGCTTCGCCCGCAGTCGGCTATCCTTCGATGCA
>JAZKFP010000285.1:0-8144 GCA_040386355.1 Pseudomonadota bacterium
CCAATAAGCGAGTTTAAATTAATAATCGGTAGCATAATCGCCAACACAATTACCAAAACTAAAATTCCCATAAAAACCATCATTAATGGTTCAAATAAAGCAACCGATGTACTTATGAGAGTTTCCAACTCGCGTTCTTGATTGCGCGCTGCGCGCTCTAACATTTTATCAAGCTCACCACTTCTTTCGCCGCTTGCAATCATTTGTACTAGCATCGGTGGAAAGTGATCCGTTTGTGATAACGCGCGATGTAAACTGCTACCTTCACGCACGCGATCAGAAGCTGTAACGACTGCTCCACGAATAACTTCATTGGAAGCTACTTCACCAGCAATTCCCAATGCATCCACCAATTGCACACCACTTGCAGTTAAAATACTTAGGGTTCCTGCAACGCGCGATGAATTAATACTTCGGCTTAAGTGCGCAGCAAAAGGCAAACGCAATATAAGTTGATGCCATTTAAATCGAATATTTTCGGACCGCATCGCAAATTGCCAACCAAAAATTAATCCAAAAATCATTAGCAATATAAGCCACCACCAGTTGCCGACAAAATTACTAACGCCGATTAACGCTTGTGTTAAAAAAGGCAGTGCTTGTCCCGAACCTTCAAAAACATTAACGATTTTTGGGACCACGAAACGCAGTAATCCAATTAAAATAGCAAGACTAAATAAAACGAGTACAACTGGGTAAATTAACGCACCTTTTATACGACGCTGCGTGTCATAAGAACGTTCGGTGTAATCTGCTAAGCGCTCTAAAATTAAATCTAAGTGTCCGGAATGTTCACCCGCTGCGACCGTTGAACGAAATAATTTTGAAAAAGCTTGTGGATATGAATTCAACGCTTGGGATAATGATAAACCTTCAATCACGCGCGCTCGTACACCTAAAATAATACTATGAATTCTACCGTTTTGATGTTGTCGAGCAATTGCTTTTAGAGCTTCTTCAAGCGGTAAACCGGCTTGGACTAAGGTTGCCAATTGACGCGTTACTAATGCAACTTCGTACGCTGACATTCGACGGCGACTGGTTTTAATTCCACCAATAATGCTCACATTTTGCGCTGTCGAATGTATTTCTAACGGAACCCAACCTTTTTCACGTAATTGTTGACGTACTTGGCGCGCGCTATCCCCTTCTAACGTACCCTTTTCCGTTCGGCCTTTTGGATTTAGCGCAGTAAAATCGAAGGCTGCCATCTTGAATTAATTCCTTTGAACTATGCACTTAAAATCTACGAACTTAGCAGCTATGCATTACAAAACTATGCGTAATAAAAAACTTTGAATTTTAATATTTGAGACGTTGTTTTACGTTCCGTGAAACTTGACCACTGTATTTTAGGCTTCACGTGTAACGCGTAAAACTTCTTCAATAGAAGTAATTCCCGCAAGAATTTTACGCACACCATCTTGACGAATACTTGCACTCAACGTTCGCGCATGCCGCTCAAGTGCGGCTTCACTGTCTTGACGATGAATAAGTTCACGCATTTCAGAATCAATAATTACTAATTCGTAAATCCCAGTTCGCCCCCGATAACCCGATTGATTGCATTCTGTACAACCATGCGCTCGACAAACGGTAGGATTTTGTTTTGGATTAACCACGAGCTCTGCCATTTCAGAGGGCGTCATCGGTTCCTCTTGTTTGCAATGCGGACACAACACTCGAACTAAACGTTGCGCCATCACACCTAATAAACTTGAACTTAATAAAAATGGTTCTATTCCCATATCATGCAAACGCGTTACGGCACCAACCGCAGTATTTGTGTGTAATGTGCTTAACACTAAATGTCCGGTTAAACTCGCTTGCACTGCAATTTCTGCGGTTTCTAAATCTCGAATTTCACCGACCATTACGACGTCAGGATCTTGTCGTAAAATCGCACGCAAACCTCGCGCAAATGTCATATCTACTTTTGGACTTACTTGAGTTTGACCAATACCTTCTAACTGATATTCGATTGGATCTTCGACCGTTAAAATATTGCGTGTTTGATCATTTAAATATGAAAGTCCTGCATAAAGTGTGGTTGTTTTACCCGAGCCAGTTGGGCCTGTGACAAGTAAAATTCCGTGCGGCTTGGCTAATAAACTTTTTAAATTTGTTACTAGTACCGGGTCCATACCCAATAAATCAACGTTCAGACGACCGGCCTGCTTGTCGAGTAAACGCATAACCACACGTTCGCCATTATTCGATGGCATTGTAGAAACACGCACGTCTAATTCTCGGCCTGCGATACGAATGGATACGCGACCATCTTGCGGTACCCTTTTTTCAGCAATGTCGAGTTTTGCCATAACTTTAATTCGCGACACTAACAAAGGCGCTAACTCACGACGCGGTTCTACAATTTCACGTAATACACCATCGGTACGCATACGAATCACTAAACGTTTTTCAAAAGGCTCAATGTGAATATCCGATGCTTGTTCCCGTACTGCTTCTGCCAATACCGCATTGATCAAACGTACAATTGGCGCATCATCTTCTTGTTCCATTAAATCTTCGGTTTCGGTAATTTGATCTGCCAAACTTGCAAGATCCATTTCACCACCAATTTCTGCAACTCGATGCATGGTTTGCGAATCGCCTTGATAAGAGGCATTTAATTCACGTTCAAAGGTTGATGAATCTAATTCACGTAAAAAAACCGGACGTCCCGTAGACCGTTGAATTTCTGCAACGACGATAGGATTTGGATACATGCGGCACAACACCATCGTTGCGGTTCGACTTACGCACTCGATCAAAACACCATGACGTTTTGCATATGCAAACGGCAATCGATTAAAAGTTGGAATATCTTTTGGGATAGATTCAGCAGACATTAAAATTTCTTCATATAAAGTTTTTTACAGGACGGTAACCATATCATAGTTGCTTATTAGTAATCGTGATCCGTATCACCGATACAAAATGCAGCAGCAACTTTTATTTTTTTAATTTAAATTTCGATTTAGAAAATCCATATGGCCACTCAATCTTTTTGAATAAACAAAGAGAAGGTAGAACATTATGGAAATTTTTGGCAACAAAGACAGGTTTTAATGTGATTTTCATAGATCCACAGCATACAGATAGAACGTCTGCATCCTGTAGATTTACGATTTATGCAGTAACTTATATTTAAACGGCCTTCAATGAATCGCCACGTCCGATTGCAAAATAGTTGAAACCCATTTCGCGTAAACGTTTTGGATCGTATTGATTACGACCATCAAAAATAACGCTTTGCTTCATAAGTTTTTTTATCAAAGCAAAGTCAGGCTGACGGAATAATTTCCATTCTGTCACAAGCACCATTGCGTCTGCGCCTTCTAATGCATCGTAAGGACGATCGACTAATTGCACGCGCTTTGAAGAAAACCATTCAGCAGGACAGGTACGTTCAATCGATTCTTTCGCAACCGGGTCATATCCTAAAACGGTTGCACCAGCGGCCAATAAATCTTCAATCAACGTTATAGCAGGTGCTTCGCGCGTATCATCGGTACCTGGTTTAAACGCCAAACCCCATACGCCGATTTTCAAACCCGTTAAATCTTCACCAAAAAAGTCTTTAACCTTTTTCGCAAGACGACGTTTTTGTAGCACATTACGTTCTTCAACCGCATGTAAGATATTCGGTTTATAGCCAGTTTCTTCCGCCATATGAATAATTGCTTTCACATCTTTTGGAAAACACGATCCACCATATCCACAACCTGGATAAATAAAGGCATATCCAATGCGTTGATCAGAACCAATACCTCGACGTACATTTTCAACGTCTACGCCAAGTGCTTCGCAAAGGTTTGCGATTTCATTCATAAAAGAAATTTTAGTAGCAAGCATTGCGTTCGCAGCGTATTTTGTCATTTCTGCATCACGTACGCCCATCACTTGAATTTTGTTATGATGCATAGAAAACGGCGCGTACAGTTCAGCCATACGTTTTTGCGCCCACTCGGTTTCTGCACCAATAATTACGCGATCTGGTTTCATAAAATCGCTGACTGCATCACCTTCTTTTAAAAACTCTGGATTGCTCACGACTTCAAATCGAACGTCAACTTTTCGAGCAGCCAATCGCGAAGCAATTTCTTTGCGCACTTTTTCAGCGGTTCCAACAGGAACAGTACTCTTATCGACCACAACCACTTCATGATCTAAGGCATCACCAATTTGACGAGCTACTTGTAAAACGTATTTCAAATCCGCTGAACCGTCTTCACCGGATGGAGTTCCAACAGCAATAAATATGATTTCAGCGTCGGCAATTGCTTCGGCCAAGTTTGATGTAAATGTTAGAAAGCCTAATTCGCAAGCCTGAATCACCATCGGTTCAAGACCAGGTTCAAAAATAGGGATCACGCCTTTTCGTAATGCAGTAAGTTTGGCTTCGTCTACATCGACACAAGCTACATGATTACCTACATCGGCAAAACACGTTCCCGTTACTAGTCCTACATACCCTGTTCCGATAACTGCAATGCGCATTAGATTGTCCTTCTTTCTGATCGACCTGACTGAGGAGTGGCGCTATCTTAACGATTTATGTGTCCTGCGCAAAATGATTTTGCCGAAGGTGCCTTACTCAAGGCGTCTGTGCACCCGTTTATTACGGACTCTTGAGAGCTAGCGCAAGTCGTCCGTTTCTTTTACCCTTGACACACTTTCTATTCAGCCTTGCTTAAAGCTCTCTTTTTAAGGCCATTTGTATGATGCATGGTTCTTCACTTCCCACCTTTTCTGTAGCTACTTTGCTTATGCAAATCCTTGGCTATGCCTTATTACCCATCGTTATTTTTATTTTAATTTGGATGGGTTTAAAGCAGCCACATCTTGAAGGTTTAGATGGGGCACATCATGTAATGGATGGTATTTTTTTTCATGATCTGTTTTTAGATTTGCCTTGGAAAGATCCTATTGGTTACACCTACGAATATTATCGACAATATCCAGCGCTTGGATTTATTTTCTGGCCTCCATTTTTTCCGTTTATTGAGGGAATTGGATTTCATTTAGGCGGTGTACATTTACAAACTGCGTTATGGACAATGGCAGTCTTTGGGATGGTATTTGCCGCTTCAATACTAACGTTATTACGTCCCCTGCTAGGTTTTCCACTTGCTTGGATTTCAACGGTATTTATCATTTCTGCTCCAACATTATTGCCGTATTGGCAAAGTGTGATGCTTGAAATTCCTGTAATTGCCTTAATGGTAACTTGGGTTTTAAGTTGGAAGCATTGGATTAATAAACCAAATGCTAATCGCGTTGCTCTCGTTGTTTTTGTAGGGCTCTGTTTGATTTACACCAAGCAAACCGGCGCCATCGTCGTTATTGCTGCCTTTTTTGCAACCTGTATTTGGCATCGCCACGCGTTATTCAACAAGGCCACCGTAATAGGTGCAATTATTTTTATATTAGGTGCATTGCCTTTAATCTTTTGGACATTAAGTTTTGGATATTCAAATATTGAACAATCTATCGGTGATAACACCGAAAGCATTATGGCTGGTTACCAAGGATTAGAACGATTTTCGCGCGAGGCATGGACATTTTATCCACAAGTCGCTTGGCAAATGATTCCAATTTTTTTAAAGCCTGGAATTGTTTTAGCACTGATTGCAATAGTTTCTAGCTTATCATTTTGGCGCAATCATCATATTTATATTCTTTGGACATTTGTTTTTTACATTTTATTTTCATATTTTGATAATCGTTCTGAACGTTTTGCAGTTTTAATTTGGCCTGCAATTGCAATATTAAGCATTGCGGGTTGGATGTGGCTTGCAGAAAAAATTGTTAAATTTGTTTTTAAAAATGCGCGAAGTAAAATTTATTTTGTAGTGCCTTTTACTTTAATATTGATGACTGTGTTATTAGCCACTAGTGTTTTACAATTGCAACAAGCCGTAGCAGCGCCTTTTAAAGGTGAAAGAGGAATTGCACCATTAGTCATGGAAATTCAGCCTTCGGCAAGCCCTGCAAATGTGATGTATTTAGGGAAATTCCGACAATTATTTGTGTATTATTTGCGCGTTCAAGACAGTGCGCGTCGACGTTATTTATTACAAGGTGAAGATATTTTGGCCGCTTATCCTTGGCCTAAAGCTCTAAAAGATTTTCATGTCGAATATGTAATACGTGAAAAATCATCTGATATAGCAATGCCAACTCAACCTTTGAAAGAATTAGAATTAATTCGAGAAAGTAGTTTTGAATTAGATGGCCGAGATATTCCTGTAGAAATTTGGAAATATGCCGGTAAGTTTTCAGAACAACGCGCGGAGATTAATTTACAGTCGAAATTAATTAAGCCACTGAGGGCGGAAAAATAATAATTAGCAATTTAAATCTTAATCATTATCTCTCTTTATTCATTTTTAAAAACTCAATTGTTTGTTTAAGTTGGCTTTTAAAGGTCCCAAAACCAGATTAAATCATTCAATTTTAGCTTTTATGATCAGGCCTGTTTACGCAACCAATATTGCACATAAAACTTTTGTATAGTTGCGCACAAATGATCTATGGTTGCGTATAAATACCTAATAAGCAACTACAAACTGTATAAGTAAGCAGTGAATTAAGGCCAATTTAATACCTGAAGAACAATTAACAGCTATTGAAAAAGTAGTAGCGCTTTACAAAGATGGTGCAAATACTCAATCAATTGTGAGTCATCTTGAGACAACCTTTTCTAAACGCACGCTTCAATTCAGATAAAATATTTAGTAATACGTAGGCCGTTTGGAGCAACGTGGTAAAAATAAAGGCGTACTTTATTACTTACATACACCTGAAAATAATCAGATTAAATTATTTTTAGCATTTACTGATCTCCCTACAAAGATTTATATCAAAGCAATGCTAGCTATCTATGAATTAAATAATATTGAGTTATTGAAAGAGATTTTTATTTGGACGTATGAAAGATCTGCACAACATTATCAAGCAGTACATCAGTCACTGGGGGAGCCTGACTCATTTCGTTTAAAGCATCGTGAAAGTTTGAAACAAATTATTCAAATAATTATTAGACAACAAATGAATAAGCATAGTGTTTTCGAATTTATTACTCAAAAAGCTAAAGAATTGCTTTCAGTGGAAGATCAAGAACCTTTTAGAGAAATGATCGAAACAGAATTGTTAAGTCTTCATGGAGGAAATTTTGCTAAATACCAAATTACACCGAATGAATTTCAACAATGGCAAGAAATATACCCGTAGCGAATCAAAATTAGGTGTTCAGCATGATCATTTTTTCCGCTCACTTTGTTACTTGTTCGAACGCGTCACAGCGTTCTCACTGCGTAAAGCTTTGGCTACGCAGCGTCAAAGCGCCGTGCGATCGAAAAAAAATATTCATGCTTCACCGCTACACTTAACCTAATTTTCATCCGCTAAGGGTATATGGAATTTAAAAATTAAATAAGTGATCATCTGACTGCTACTTTTTTTAAAATGTCTTTAATGACGATTAGCATTTTTGGCTTCAATCCAACGCGCCATATACTCTGTACTTTTGTGCAAATGATAGTACAACATTTTTCCAGGAAAGTTATTTAGACGATGTTGAGTAATATTGTCTCGTAATACTTGAATTTTTTTATTTAATTTATTTTGAATTTCAGTTTTATTAAAACGTTTTTCGATGATTGAAAACCCAGTAGTTTGTGCTTGCTGCCATTGTTCAGAATTTTGATATAACTCTACTGCTGTATTAGCAAAGGCTTCTGCTGAGTTTTCAATTGGCCCATTCCAAAGGTCATTTATTTGCATAGCTTCAGCACCAATGGTTGTGGTGACACAAGGTGTTCCAGTAAGCATTGCATCAGCAAGTTTCCCCTTTATGCCTGCACCAAATCGCAATGGCGCCAAACAAACTCTTGCTTGTTGTAAAACTTCCAGAGCATTTTCGGCCCAGCCCATCATATGGAAACCTTGCTTAGGATTATTCAAATTAAAAGCTTTTTGTGGCGTATATGCGCCATAGATGAAAAGTTCAGCGTTTGATAATTTTTGCCGGATTAAAGGCCAAATACTTTGTTTTAACCAAAACACTGAATCCCAATTAGGTGCGTGGAGAAAATTACCAATAGTAATAAAGTTTTTTCTTTGATCAAAATCTGGAA
>JAZKFP010000286.1:0-3277 GCA_040386355.1 Pseudomonadota bacterium
TATTTTAATAGTCCAAGTGCAAGTATGACATTTCGTTTATCTAAACCTTGGGCTGCATCCGTTATGTTGCAAACACATGGTTTTAATGCAGGTTCTGTAGAACGACGGTTATCAATTTTAATGCAGCGTCAAGGCCGTCCTATTATTGGTTTGGAAAATCCTCAAGAACAGCTTGGTGTATTTGAGAAACTTCCAGCTGCGGCGCAACGACAATTATTATTAGCAACAGTTGATCAAATTCCAGAAATACCACAACAGCAAAAAAAATTGGTTGATTTATATCTTGCAGAAGATCTTGAAGGCTTATCACGGGAAATGCGTCAAGAATTTACTAAATTACCGCATGAAATTGCGCAGGATTTAGAAAATAGATTACTGATACAACGAAACGTACATATGATCCAACGTTTAAAACCAGAGCTTGAAAAGTCACAGGTTGTATTCGTTGCGGTGGGTGCTTTGCATTTAGTGGGAGAAAATGGTTTTTTATCGAGTTTACAAAAGATGGGGTATGTTCCGAAACGATTGGATGCTTGGGCTCAGTGATACCTTCCGCAAATGATTTTCCAGGTTGTTGCAAAGTTCACTCACTCCTAAACCTTTTTAATCAAAAAGGTTTAGCATACTTTTCAGTATGCTTCGCTGCTTCGCTTACTTTGCGCCTACTGGAAATCTCATTTGCGTTTGGTTTAGAGAGTATTCTAAATTACATAATCAAAAAGGCCAGTCAATACATTTAATTGGCCTTTTTGATTATGAAGAATTTAACCTTGTTGTTCTGGTGCTGTCTGTGGATTGTTCTGTTCCAATTCCTGAATTTGCATTTCCAATGCTTGGATCTTTTTATCGCGTTCTTCCAGTTCAATTAAAATGTTATCGAGTTCTGAACTAAGTTTATCTTTTTCTAGATTCAAATTATCTCGCTTAGTTTTTTCTTCTTCAATTTGAGCTTCAGTACTTTGTGCATCCGCTGCAAAGGATGAACTTGAACCCAACACAATAAGGGTGCTTAGAGCAGCAATTGCAGAAATAATGGCAGTTCGCATAGTATTCTCCTAAAATTCATTTATAACTGTCAGCAAGTATGGACAGAATATTTCAATTTCTAAACCCATATTTCCCTTATTCAGATATTAAAAACAAATATTAAATATTGCTTTGGCCCACCAATGCCAACAATTCCATGCGTGTTTGTGGATTTTGCCGAAATTGTCCAAGCATAACTGACGTTTTCATGGATGAATTTTGTTTTTCAACACCTCGCATCATCATGCACATGTGCTTTGCTTCGATAATTACAGCGACACCTTTTGCGGAAGTGACATCTTGGATTGCCTGTGCAATTTCTTTGGTAAGACGTTCTTGAACTTGCAAGCGTCGGGCATACATATCAACGATACGTGCGATTTTCGACAAACCTAAGATTTTACCATCTGGTAAGTAGGCAACATGACAGCGACCAATAAAAGGCAGCATATGGTGTTCACACAATGAATAGAGTTCAATATCTTTAACCATGACGATTTCATCGCAATCTGCTTCAAATAAGGCATTATTTACGATGGTTTTTAAATCTTGTTGGTAACCTCGTGTCAAAAACTCAAAAGCTTTTGCCGCACGTTTGGGAGTATCTATTAGTCCGTTACGGCTTGGATCTTCACCAATGTCGAGCAAAATTTGTTTAAACTGCGATTCCATAAATAATCTTGACCTCGTCATGATGTTCAATAATTAAGCACATTTTTAAGTTTAACTGAGCATTATAAAGCTTATATTATTTAGTTTACGCATCTTTAGGATAAACAAAAACCTTACCTACAAAACTTCACTCTCTTATAATGCACCTGCATAAATTCTGGTGACAGTAAAAGCTAAATCGTGAAGACGCTGTGATGTTTAAATAGTGTATTTAGCATTACTGTAGATTTAGCTTTTTTAGAGAGGAGATAACTTTTGGCTTATTGGTTAATGAAATCAGAACCCTCGGTTTCTGGCATCGAACATTTAAAAGCGATGCCTAAACAACGCGATCATTGGGAAGGTGTTCGAAATTATCAAGCACGTAATATGATGCGTGATCAAATGAAAATAGGAGATCTAGCTTTCTTCTATCATTCCAATTGCCCTGTACCAGGAATTGTTGGCGTAATTGAAATAGTTAAAGAAGGTTACCCTGACCCAAAAGCTTTTGATCCACAATCAAAATATTTTGATTCAAAATCTGATCCGGAAAATCCACGTTGGTTTGTGGTCGATGTACAGTTGCAAAAAATGTTTGATGAAGTGATTTCACTGCAAGAATTGCGTGCTCAACATGTGTTGGCAGATATGTGGATTTTAAGACGCGGCAGCCGATTATCGATTACACCAGTTACCGCCGCAGAATGGAAATACATTATAAAAATGATTAAATCTTAAAGATAATTTTTTAAATAATATGCACGAGCACATGTGCTCATGATCAACTCAGTGCACGTCTTGCAGCTGCCAATGTTAATTCCAAGGTTTCGTCGTTGTGAGCAATTGAAACAAACCCAGCTTCGTATGCTGAAGGTCCAAGATATACGCCTTGCTCTAACATCTTATGGAAAAAGCGATTAAATGCTGCAATATCGCAGTGTTGTACATCGTCAAATGATTTAACTTTTTCAAGCGATGTGAAAAAAATCCCAAACATCGATCCGACGTGCTGAGTTATTAAAGGTACACCTAAGCTCTGTGCGATATTATCTAAACCTGTACACAGTCGACTCGTATAATCAAATAACTGATCGTAAAATCCAGGTACTGAAATCAGTTCCAAGGTTTTTAAACCTACTGCCATTGCAATTGGATTTCCAGATAAAGTTCCGGCTTGATATACAGGTCCGATTGGTGCCAGATGATCCATAATCTCTCGACGTCCACCCAATGCACCAACCGGTAAACCGCCTCCAATAACTTTTCCTAATGTTGTTAAATCTGGATGAATGCCATACAAAGTCTGCGCACCTTGCAAATGTACGCGAAACCCTGTCATAACTTCATCGAAAACAAGTAAGCTTTCATGCGTTTTACATAAGCGTTCTAAATTTTTTAGGAAATCAATATCGGGTGGAATGCAATTCATATTACCCACAACAGGTTCAGTAATTACCGCTGCAATTTCATGGCCGCGTTGTTGAAATAATTTTTCTAAAGCTTCGGAATCGTTATAGGGCAAAGTCAAAGTATCAGCAGCAACTGCCTCTGGAATTCCCGGACATCCTGGAATACCTAATGTTAAATTCCCAGAACC
>JAZKFP010000287.1:0-5754 GCA_040386355.1 Pseudomonadota bacterium
CGTCAAATTGTTTAGGTTGTTTCACCAGTTGCATCGCTGCGTTGTCGACATACATATGTGACAACTCAATCTCAGGATATTCTTTAGCAACATTTTCTACTACTTCACGCCATAATTGGCTAACTTCTAATACATTTGCTTTATCAATGGAACAAACTTTTTTACCAGAACGTTTTTGTGCAAATTGAAACGCAACATGTGCAATGCGCTCAATTTCCATCTCACTATAACGGTCGGTATTAAATGCTTCTCGACTATTAGTTGAATTATTTTTGATTTGACCGCGCGGCTCACCAAAATAAATACCGCCCGTTAATTCTCGCACAATTAAAATATCCAAACCCGACACTAATTCCGGTTTTAATGATGAAGCATCTACTAAAGACGGGTACACCAAAGCAGGACGCAAATTTGCAAACAACTCAAGCTGGGAGCGAATGGCTAATAATCCGCGTTCTGGCCGTTGGGTTGCGGGTAAACTATCCCACTTTGGACCACCAACTGCGCCCAATAAAATTGCATCCGCTGCGAGTGCTAACGCATTGCAGGATGAAGAATAAGGCTCTCCACATGCGTCAATCGATGCGCCGCCAATCTCTGCAAATTCACATTCAATTTTTGCAGAATGATTTTGATTGAGTGTTTGAATGACGCGGTGCGCTGCATGAACCACTTCTGGTCCAATACCATCGCCTGGCAACATTAATACTTTAGCCATGAACTTTTTAAAGCCTAAGAAAATAAAATAATTATAAAATAAACGCTTTTTATCGATTAATTCTAAGTAAATCCCATATAGTATACGAATACGATTGCCAAAATATCCGCCACGATTCCTAACTTAAATTGTGCTTACTGATTCAGAGCGCCGTATTATCTACTGAAGAACTTGCTGAGAACAACCAAGGAAAACGTTGCTTATGTTTTTCCTCAAATTTTTCAATTGTGGTTGCTTCTTTAAGAGTTAATGCAATGTCGTCTAAACCTTCAAGCAAGCAATGTTTTCTAAAAGGTTCAATTTCAAAAGTATGTACTTCACCATGCGCCTGATCGGTGATCGTTTGATTTTGAAGATCAACATGTAATTTCAATAGATCTTTTGAAGCGTATTCAAACCATTGATGAATTAATGGTTCTGGCATTGCAATCGGTAAAATACCGTTTTTAAAACAATTATTAAAAAATATATCGGCAAAACTTGGGCTTAAAATCACTCGAAATCCGTGATCTAACAATGCCCAAGGCGCATGTTCTCGACTAGAGCCGCAACCAAAATTACGACCTGTCATTAAAATCTGCGCATTTTTATAATGCGGCTGATTTAAAACAAACTTTGGATTTATCGGTCTTTTAGATGAATCTTGGCCGGGATAACCCTGATCTAAATAACGCCACTCATCAAATAAATTTGGACCAAAACCTTGGCGATGAATTGATTTTAAAAATTGCTTTGGAATAATTTGATCGGTATCAACATTCGCTCGATCCAACGGTACAACAATTGATTCAATAGTGGTAAAAGCCTGCATAAATACTCTTTTTTCTAAATTAAATATTAATAATATTCTTTACTCGATGTCATTTGTTTTTAGGATTTAACACGCAAACATTATCATCCCCGGAGTCAACTGCTTACACAGTTGACTCCCGCGAAGGCGGGAGTCCAGGTAAGATGAAATATCAGAGAATCCGTTACCTAGATTCCCGCCTTCGCGGGAATGACGCCAACTGGTCTTAATGCATGCATTAATGTTTTATGAAAAATTATTTTAATGCCCGTAATAATGCCAAATGCAGAATGAGTTTCCAGTAGGCGAAGTGTGAGTGAGGCCGCGGAGCATACTGAAAAGTATGCTAAACCTTTTTGATTAAAAAGGTTTAGAGCGAACGAACACTTCAACAACCTGGAAACTCATTCTGCGGAAGGCACCCTTACATCAATGAAGTGGCCGTGCATGGCTGCTGCTGCCGCCATCGCCGGACTCACCAAGTGCGTTCGTCCACCAAAACCTTGTCGGCCTTCAAAATTGCGATTGGAAGTCGACGCGCAATATTCTCCTGGCTGCAATTGATCGGGATTCATTCCTAAACACATTGAGCATCCTGGTTCGCGCCATTCAAATCCAGCCTCAATAAAAACTTTATCCAAACCTTCTTTTTCCGCTTGGATTTTTACTAAGCCTGAACCGGGAACTACCATTGCTTGTTTTAAAGTGCTCGCAACTTTTTTACCCTGCTGTAAAAAGCGCTCAACTACTTGCGCTGCGGCACGTAAATCTTCGATACGTGAATTAGTACAAGATCCAATAAAAATTCGATCAAGTTTTATTTCAGAAATAGCCGAACCCGGTTTTAACCCCATATATTGATAAGCGCGTTGCATGCCTTCACGTTTTACAGGATCGGTTTCGGCATCTAATAACGGTAGAGCTTCGTTTACTCCAATTACCATTTCTGGCGAAGTACCCCAACTCACTTGCGGGCCAATGTCTTTTGCATTGAAAACATATTCGGTGTCGAACACGGCTTCTTTATCCGAGGTTAATGTTTTCCAATATTGCACAGCTAAATCCCAATCCTGATCACGCGGTGCAAACGGACGACCTTTAAAAAATTCAACGGTTTTCTCATCCACAGCCACCATGCCACACCGTGCACCGGCTTCGATTGCCATATTGCAAATTGTCATTCGACCTTCAATTGATAAATGACGAATGGCTTCACCGGTGAATTCAATTGCATGGCCAGTTCCACCTGCGGTTCCAATATGTCGGATCACATATAAAATTAAATCTTTTGCAGTAACGCCCGACTCTAATACGCCGTTGATTTGAATCCGCATATTTTTTAATTTTTTCTGCCACAAACATTGTGTTGCTAAAACATGTTCAACTTCAGAGGTACCAATGCCTTGTGCTAATGCGCCGAATGCGCCGTGCGTAGAAGTATGAGAATCACCACAGACTACAGTCATACCTGGCAAGGTTGCGCCCTGCTCTGGACCAACAACATGCACAATACCTTGACGTTTATCTGTTAAATCAAATTCACGAATTCCAAAAATTTCACAATTATCATGCAGCGTTTGTACTTGAATACGCGAGGTTTCGTCTTTAATTGCTACTTTTAAGCGATTTGGAGAAGTGGGAACATTGTGATCCGGCGTTGCAAGATTTGCTGCAATTCGCCAAGGTTTACGCTGAGCCATACGCAACCCTTCAAAGGCTTGCGGTGAAGTCACTTCATGCAGTAATTGGCGGTCAATATAAATAAGGTCCACCCCATCTTCACGGGAGGCAACTATATGATCGTGCCATAACTTGTCATATAAAGTGCTAGGACCAAACGACTCCGACACAAGTACTCTCCTACTGTAAAACTCTAAGAAACCATTCTTAGAAATAGTTTCTTAATCTCAAATAAAAAGGCCACTGAAATATTTTTCGGCGGCCTATTCTGCACAGGGTTGGTGGGGAAATCTATAGGCACGCCGTAGTGTAATTAAATTGGATATGCAACATTGAGAAAAGCCAATCATTTTTGCATTGGTCTTTGGATTGAGTAGCATAAGGAAAATGTTATACTGCGGCACTCAGAACTGCTCAGTAAACTAACATAAGTTAAAGAGAATTTTAATGTATCTTACAACTAGTTTTAATCATGTTAGCAAAGCGATGGCTACGGTTGTTTTAATATCCAATGCGCGTGTTGAGGCAAAATCTTCCCCCTTATTTAATGTCATTCCAACGAACTCATCAAGTCCGATAGTACCTCTCTCTACTCAGTTAAATGCTCACTCTTGTAGAAAAATTAGTAACCAGATAGGTCGTATTATTAAGAACTTCAATATCAAATGTGCTAACCCTCAAACTAAAAAGTGTGAGAAATTAATTGATAGGTTACACGATACCATTCATTTGAATGATGCAAACTGCGCTCAACCTGCTGATGAATCAAAACACGTCTTACCACATATTTCTGCTACAAGCCTTAAAGCGCATCTTGCGTTTATTGCCTCAGATGCATTGCAAGGTCGCAAAATTGAAACCCCAGGCATTGAACTGGCTGCCGACTATATTGCTGCAGAATTTCGCAGCGCTGGGCTAAAACCATTAGGAGTTAACAAAAGTTATTTTCAAAATACAACGTTTGCTCGTAACTTTTACTCAGAGGGAAAATTAAAATCACGAAATGTATTAGGGCTTTTGCCAGGGTCAGATTTAGCAGAAACATATGTGATTGTTAGTGCGCATTATGATCATCTTGGAATCATTGAAAATAGTGATTCACATACCTCAAATAAAAATGAAGGGGGTGATCAAATTTTTAATGGAGCAAATGACAATGGTAGTGGTACGGTTGCTTTACTCCAACTCGCCTCTTCATTATCAAATTTAAAAGAACCACCACGACGTAGCATTATTTTTGCCGCTTTTACGGGTGAAGAAAATGGTTTAGGTGGGTCAGGATATTATGAGGATCATCCTCTAGTGCCACTTAACAAAACGGTAGCAGTCCTTAATATAGAGCAAATTGGACGCACTGACGATGTTGAAGATGGTCTTCAAATCAAGAGAGCGACTCTTACAGGGTTTGATTACTCTGAGTTAGGGACAATAATGCAAGCAGCAGGAAATGAAACGGGTGTTACTGTATATAAACATCCTACAAAAAGTGATGAGTATTTTTCTTCAAGTGATAATAAATATTTTGCTTATCATGCAATACCATCTCATACCATTGCGGTTACTTTTGAGTTTTCGGACTATCATGGCATCGGTGATAGTTGGGAAAAGATTGACTATTACAATATGGAGCATATCGTACAAACCATTGGGCGGGGTTTATTGCATATTGCTAATAATGCTTCCGTTCCTCAATGGAATTCTACTAGCCCTAAAGCACAGTATTATGTGGAATTTGCAAAAAAATATCACCCTCAACTTTTCAATAACTTTTGACTTTGGGCGATTTTTCAAAAAATTGTTAAGTAGTGAAGAGTTAATACATTTTTGAAAAAATGCTATTTTTGCAAAGAAAATCGGGTGATAAAATTTTTCACCCGATGATGTATTAAAGATTTAAAATACGTTTCTACTTGGTTTTACTTTCCGTTTTACCTTCTAAACTTTCTTCCAGTTTCTTAATCCGCTTTTTCAACTGAGTTACTTCAGTCTGAGTAGGAATTTTTAAACGCTGAAGGACATTTGCTACTTGTTCATCAAAATTTTTCTCTAACTTGCCAAATGAATCGTTAGCAAAGCCTTTTACTTCATCGACTTTATCTTTAGCCGCGCCACGCACTTGATCCTTAACTTGGGCAAATTGTTTTTCCCAATGATCTTTGGACATTAAATCCATGCGAGTTCCATCTTTCACTAAGGCTTGAAACCAACTTTTGCCTTCTACTTCTGCTTTTTCCACTGCACCTAAACCCGCAAGCCAAATCTCTCGAGCCGAGGCTTTAATTTTTGCTTTAAACGCACTTGCATTTGAAGATAACGCACTTTCTTTTGACGATTTACTCATAGCTGTCACCGATTTTTTAGCAGAAGTTTTTGAATTAGGTTTGGACTTAGTTTCTGTTTTTTTTCTTATTGGCTTGGTTGTAGCCGAGCCCTTTGAATCATTTGTTGATTTATTGGTAGTTAACGTCCCTCCACCACCCGTTTTCATCCCCATAGCTTCACCCCTAGCAATTTTAAAATCCAAACCTGACATTACGCGAACCATGATAAGATTACAAAAAATTTA
>JAZKFP010000288.1:0-6221 GCA_040386355.1 Pseudomonadota bacterium
ATTCTAGCGATTGATCAAGGTACAACCAGTACTCGAACCATTGTGTTTTCATTAGAAGGCCAGCCGCTCACGAGTGCTCAACAAGAATTCACTCAGCATTTTCCCAAAGACGGATGGGTTGAACACGATCCAGAAGATCTGTGGAATACCACGCTAAAAACATTAAAAGATGCGGTCGCACAATCTAAAATTTCAGTGAATGAATTTTTAGGAATAGGAATCACCAATCAACGTGAAACCACTTTAGTGTGGGAACGTGCAACCGGCAAACCTCTATACAACGCAATTGTTTGGCAAGATCGACGCACTACCGATTTTTGCAAACAATTACGTACAGAAAATTTAAGTGATCATGTTCAAAAAACCACTGGATTATTAATTGATCCGTATTTTTCAGCAACAAAACTTGCGTGGATTCTCGATCAAACTCCTAACGCTCGCGAACGTGCGGCGCGCGGCGAATTATTATTCGGTACCGTTGATACATTTTTAATTTGGCGATTAACCGCCGGAAAATCTTTTAAAACCGATGTGACCAATGCAAGTCGTACCATGTTATTTAATATCCATACCCAAGATTGGGATGAGAAATTATTACAACGTCTAAATATTCCACGTGCGATGTTGCCAGAAGTGGTCGATTGTGACGCGCATTTTGGTGATACCGACCCAGACATTCTTGGCGCTTCACTACCCATTTGTGGTGTGGCTGGAGATCAACAAGCCGCGTTAATTGGTCAAGCGTGTTTTCAACCTGGAATGGCGAAAAGTACGTACGGCACGGGATGTTTTTTAATTTTAAATACCGGTGATAAAGCGTTACAAAGTAATCATCGATTATTAACCACCATTGGGTATCGATTAAAAGGTAAAACTAATTACGCTATGGAAGGTAGTATTTTTATTGCCGGTGCAACCGTTCAATGGTTACGCGATGGTTTAAAAATTATTCAATCAGCGGGTGAAACGGAAGCCATTGCAGAACAAGTTTCATTGGATCACGGTGTGTATTTAGTTCCAGCATTTACTGGATTAGGCGCGCCGTATTGGGATCCAAAAGCACGCGGTGCTTTGTTCGGATTAACACGTGATACAGGTATTCGAGAAATTGTGAGCGCAGGTTTGCAATCCGTGTGTTATCAAACCTACGATTTATTAACGGCGATGGCAAAAGACGGTGCGGATTTTTCCGCGGGATTACGGGTTGACGGCGGTATGGTTGCCAATAATTGGGTCGGACAATGTTTAGCAAATTTATTAAAAGTACGGGTGGATCGTCCAAAAATTATTGAAACAACTGCACTCGGCGCAGCTTTTTTAGTGGGCTTACATACGGAACATTTCACCCAAGAAAAAATTAATTCTTTTTGGCAATGCGATCGTTCATTTGAGCCAGAATTAAATGAAGAGTTACGTCAAAAATTAATTTTGGGGTGGGAGGATGCGGTGTCGCGTGTAAGAGTTCAAGAATAAATGTAATACCTTCCGCAAATAATTTTCCGGGTTGTTGCTCGATCATTCGCCTGCTCACATACTCAACTGTATGCTGCGCGGGCTTATTTCACGAGCGCCTACCGGAAATCTTATTTGCGTTGGTATAAAAAAATAAGGTGATAAAGTGTGATACAGATTTTAAACCTTAACAATTTGTATGTAGCTTTTGATGCATTAGAAAAAACAATGAATCTTTTAAGTAATTCTCAATGGATTAGTTTGCAACCACCGGAACTTGAAGAATCTTTACTATCTGGCGCTATTCAAAATTTTGAAGTGATGTATGAGCTTTGCGTGAAAACCTTGCGTCGTCAATTAGAAATGGTTTCTGATACACCTGTTGAAATAGATCAAATGGATTTCCGCACCATGTTACGTACAGCCGCAGAAAAAGGCTTTTTAAATACAGTTGAACCCTGGTTTGAATATCGAAAAATGCGAAATATTACAGCGCATAGTTATGATCATGAAAAAGCGTTGCTAGTTTACCAAGGTATTCCAGATTTCATTTTACAAGTACATGAATTATTAACTATTTTAGAAATTTGGAATAAAAAAGCATTAAATCAACGAGGATCAAATGAGTGAATCAAATGAACTTTTTATTCCACCTATTCAAATTAATCCCAGCATTTGAATTTAGTGCGAGATATTTTACAAAATTATATTCCAAATTATGAAGTATGGGCTTTTGGCTCACGTGTTAATGGCCGTGCTAAGCTATTTTCAGATTTGGATGTAGCGATTATTACGCAAAATCCGTTAAGTTTTAAACTTAATGCAGAGTTAAGTGATGCATTTTCTGAATCTGATTTACCTTAGAAAGTGGACATAGTTGATTGGGCTACTACTACCGATAATTTCCGACGAATTATTAATCAGCAAAAGGTGATTATTCAGCAGCCGAAGATCATCTAAAAAAATTAAATTATTTCTGTGTTGTAATTGATTGAAAATATTCTACTTTACCAATTTGATCTTTAATCAATTGCAGTGCTTGATGTGTGATATGAGTAAACCAAGTTTCTAAATTTTGATCAATATGATTTTTAACGGCATCGTGACTGTTTAAACTTTCTTCTTGATTGTTCATTGATCCTTCAAAAAATGCTTGCAAGGCTTGATAATTTTTTTTATCCACTGATGAATTAAATAAGTTTTGAATTTCCGTTTGAATAACGTACATGTAATCTTGTGATGCTCGAATTGAAGAAACATACTCCATTTTGATCTGACGTAATGATGCCTTTAATTGAATATTACTAGGATCTTTTTCAAGCGCTTGTACCGTCTCGAGATAAACATCTAATCTCGGATCTTGTAGCATCCATTTTTGCGCTTTGCTAACTAACGCGGGTACTTGTTGTTTAGTGGATAATTGTAAAAGAGTAGAAATTCGATTGCCGTATTCATTGCGCTTGCCGTGTTGGCTGCGCTCAGATTGGCTACGCATGGTGCGATAAGGCTTTTCAACGGAGGAGGGAAAGCGCGAGTCCATGAGGACATTCCAATAAGTTATTTTTTTATTTTAGAAATAATGTCAACAAAGTAACGCAAATGCACTATGACTTTCAGCCTATTTTTTGTGTTTATTTAGTGAGGCAACGTAAATTATACCCGTAGCGAATGGGTTTTCCATGGTGAAATGTTTTATAAATCATGGAAAGTACAAGCGGGCGAAAAATGTTTCGCCCCTACGGTATCCATTAGAGATTGAGGTATTTTTAGGAAAGTGATCATTGTGTGTAGGGGCGAATAATCATTCGCCCGTGTTGAACGCTGCCTATTTCCTATTAAAATTTAGAAAATAACCGTCTATTGCTCATTAAAAAAAGCTACCAAATGATCCGCTTCAATCCGAATACCAATCGAATCCCCAATCTCAAAGTTAGAATGACTGGGCATTTGGGCGTCAATTTTAGCGCCGGATGCTAACCGTAATTGGTAATGGGTAAATGCGCCGCGAAATGTCTTTTGTTGAACCGTCGCTTTGTAAGGCGATTCTGGATCAGGAATTACATCATCGGGCCGAATTAAAATATCAACGATGCTTCCCGGATTCCACAAATACGCCCGATCGCCCGTTAATTTACCAAGCTCGGTATCGAAACATTCTTTATCCAACGTTACACCACGAATCATGCGTCCCTGACCAATAAAATTAGCCACAAAGCGATTGATTGGTTCGTGATATAAATTGTACGGCGTATCCCATTGCTCCAAATGACCCGCTTGCATCACGCCAATTTGATCACAGATTGCAAAAGCTTCGGCTTGATCATGCGTCACTAATAAAGCAGATATTTTTTCTTTACGTAAAATGTCGCGTACTTGCAAACTTAATTTACTGCGTAAATCGGTATCTAAATTTGAAAAAGGTTCATCCAATAATAATAATTTAGGGTGGGGCGCTAGAGCACGTGCGAGCGCAACGCGTTGTTTTTGTCCACCGGATAATTCATCCGGAAAACGTTGCGCTAAACTATTTAATTTAACTAAGGATAAATATTCTTCAACACGTTGTTTGCGTTCTGCACGCGGTAATTGTCGAATGCCAAACGCAACATTTTTTTCAACGGTTAAATGTGGAAATAATGCGTAGTCTTGAAAAATTAAACCAATGCCTCTTTTTTCCGCCGCAATATGTATGTGCTGTGATGAAACAGGCCGGCCTAACATATTGATTGAACCGGCTTGTATCGGTTGAAAACCTGCAATCGCCCGCAGTGTAGTCGTTTTACCACAACCACTTGGACCTAATAATCCACCGATACAACCCGGCCGTAAATGAAATCGAATTTTCTCTAAAATAGTTTGATTGCCGATGACACAGTCGATATCGCGAACGTCGATTACAGCCTCTGAATCAATGTTGTTATCAACATTGATTGCATTATTTTTATCATCCGCTTTGTGCTTTGCAAAAATCATTTTAAAAGCCATTCAATAACACATGCATTAACGCTTTTTGCGAATGCAATCGATTTTCGGCTTCATCCCAAATTACAGAGCGCGGATCATCCAGCATTTCACTACTCACTTCTTCGCCGCGATGCGCTGGTAAACAATGCATAAATAATGCATCGGATGATGCTTGATCCATTAATGTAGGCGTTACGATAAATCCTTTAAAGGCCGCTTCACGAATGAGTTGTTCGTTTTCCTGACCCATACTTGCCCAGACATCAGTCACTACTAAATCTACATCTTGAATCGCTAACTGTGGATCGGTAAAAAATTTTACATCCACTTCATTAATCCATTCTGGTAATTCAGGTTGAAAACCATCAGGTGATGCAATCCGTAAAGAAAAATTAAATTGTTTTGCTGCGTTAATATAAGACCGACACATATTATTTCCGTCGCCAATCCACGCTACGGTTTTACCTTTAATCGGGCCACGATGTTCCCAATACGTCATTAAATCCGCTAATAATTGGCACGGATGGTAGGAATCGGTTAATGCATTAATAACCGGCACTTGAGAATATTGTGCGAAGGTTTCTAATTTTTCGTGCTCGAATGTACGCACCATAATTATATCAACCATGCGCGATACAACACGCGCCGTATCTTCAACCGGTTCGCCTCGACCTAATTGCGTATCACGTGGTGATAAAAAGATAGAACTTCCGCCGCCTTCCGACATGGCAGCTTCAAATGAAACGCGCGTACGAGTAGAAGATTTTTCGAAAATCATTCCCAATGTTTTGCGTTCAAAAAAAGCTTGACGATGACCGTTCGCGCGATCTTTTTTTAAAATAATTGCTAATTGAATAATGTGCTCTAGTTCAGCCGGAGAAAAATCCAATAAACTTAAAAAATGTCGAATCATGCTGGTTATTTCTCGCTATGGTGCGCACAACTGTGGGCAACCAATTTTTTAATTTTTAAAATGGCTGCATCAATGTGGTCAGGTTGAATAATTAACGGTGGTAATAATCGAATGACTTTTTCCGCCGTTACGTTAATTAATAATTGTTCTGCTAAAGCGTCTTTCATTAAATGTGCGCAAGGATGATTTAATTCAATACCGAGCATTAAACCTCGACCTCGAATTTGTACAACCCCAGGAATAGAAGACAATTCACGTTTTAATCCTGCAAGAAAATAGTCACCCATTAAACGTGCATTTGAAATTACATTGTCTTCAAATAACGTTTCAATAACCGCGCGTCCAACTCGACAAGCAAGTGGATTACCACCAAAGGTTGTACCGTGATTTCCCGGTTTAAATAAGGTCGCTGCAATGCCTTTTGCAAGACAGGCTCCAATGGGGAAACCATTTCCCAAACCTTTAGCGGTGGTTAAAATATCTGGAAAAATAGTTTCAGATTGAAAAGCAAAATAATTTCCTGTGCGACCATTGCCGGTTTGAATTTCATCAAATATTAATAACCAATTTTTTTCATCACAGAGTTTTCGAAGCGCCGATAAATAACCCGCCGGTGGAAGAATAATTCCGCCTTCGCCTTGTACCGGTTCAACCAAGATGGCAACTATCGAAGAGTTTTCTTGAGCAATTTTTTCGATCGCTTCAACATTGCCGTACGGTACGCGTACAAAGCCTTCGACTAAAGGTTCAAAGCCTGCCTGAATTTTATATCCTGCAGAAGCGCTGATGGTTGCAAGCGTACGACCGTGAAAAGCACCTTCCATGACGACGACCGCAGGTCGTTCAATCCCTTGTTGATGTCCATAAAGCCGAGCCAACTTTAAGGCACACT
>JAZKFP010000289.1:0-2292 GCA_040386355.1 Pseudomonadota bacterium
AAACCTTCCCATTCACGCAATAAAGAATCTTGCAGTAAACGTCGAAAAATAATTAAAGTGGGTTCGTAGCGATATATTTCCTCTGCATCAATCGTAATTGCAACATCTGCTTGGCGTGCCAAAGTAAGTAAAGAAAATAATCGATCCTCTAATTTTTTTAATGCATCGGTTTGAGTTAATTCAAATCGTGGAGATAATGCTGATAATTTTAACGATAAATTTGGTTTTTTTGCAGGTGATTGTTGGCCTGCTAAAGTAATTGCTTCAACATATAAATTAAAATACTGTTCTGAAATTTCTTTGGTTAATGCAGCTTCTCCTAAAATATCCAAACTAAAACGAAACGGTGTTTTATCTGCATTTATTTTTTGAATAGCTTTTGGAAGATTGGGAGCAAAAATAAAATTTTTACTAAAACGATCAATACCTTGGGTTAATGTTTTATGAATAACTGGTGAACTAATTTTTTGAACAATCTGCCGAAGTCGTGAATGCGTTTGTGAGGTTTCTGCAGCCGGTGTTTTTGAATTAAGTAAACGCCCAAAAATTGCTAGTGCTTTTGTTGATGTATTACGCATTTTTGACGTTGAGCCAGTCTGCTCTTGCCAATTTGAGCGCGATAATATGTCTGCAAGAAAAATACGTTGGGTTGCATCGTCTGGAATACGAATTAAGCCTTCCGCGAGCGCAAGTAGTGCTTGGCCTTCGGTTGAGCTCAATGGAAAGTCTCTTAAAATTTGCTCAACACTGGTATTTTTTTGAGGTACACGACGTACCGCGTCGATAAATTCCAATGCAATATGTGCAATTTCACGTTGTGCGGGTTCGCTAACTTTGTAATTTTCGATCAATTCTTTTACAAGCGCTGATTCATCACGCCATAAAGCACGATAAATATCGAAAAATTCTTCCAATGGATACCAGCTCGGTTGAGTTGTGGGGGAAATAGATTGCACGTCTTCTCCTTAAACTTATTTTGAATTCTGTTTTTCCATAAATCTCTATTTAAATTTTTTAATGCTATGAATACCTGGCAAATATAACGCAAATACTGGAATCTGGCCTTGCCCATTTGTTTTTATATCTTGATTTATAGGTTTTTCTTACTAAGAAGTGATCATTGGAGGAAATTATTGACTTGGATTCGATCGCTATGCAAAACGTGATAAAGTTGTCGCAATCCCACTAACTGATGAGATTGAATGATGGATCACATTTTGATTCGAGGTTTGCGCGTTAAAGCTGGAGTAGGGCTTGAGTCTTGGGAAAGATCAATACAGCAAATGGTGTGGATTGATGTTGATGCAGCAGTGACTACAACGCTTGCAATCGAACGCGATCACATTCAACACACAGCTGATTATGCAGCGATTTGTGAAAGTATTAAACTATGGCTGGTACATTATCGATGTGATTTACTTGAACATTTAGCGGACGCATTGGCACAACACATTTTAAAAACCTTTGCAATTGAGCATTTAACATTAACGATTTGGAAAAAAGGTGTTGTACAACAAGCCGAAGCCGTTGGTGTAAAAATTGAACGTAAGTCGTCCAATATACTCGTAGCGAATGGAAATTAGATTAAGCGTAGTAGTGAAGCATGAATATTTTTTTCGATCGCACGGTGCTTTGACGCAGCGTAGTCAAAGCTTTACGCAGCAAGCGCTGTGACGCGCTCGCGCAAGCAACACACGAAATGTCTTACAAACGGCATTTTGCGGAAAAAAAGATCATGATAAACACCTACCCTTTATTAAAACAAAGGTTATTCGCTACGGGTATATATAAAGATTTAACAAATTATGTTTTTCTGAGCTCCACATCCATGTTGCATTCTTATTCAAAATCAAAAAGCTCAACCTACTGTAGAAAAGTATTTATCGGTATTGGGTCGAATCTAAAACCTGAGATCCATATTCCTTGGGCGCTCACTGTGTTGCACCAATGTTTTCCTGCCCTAACTCAATCAAAAATTTATAAAAATCCTGCAATGGGTTGTAGTGGGCCAGATTTTTGGAACATGGTAGTTCAGCTTCCTTACTCAGGTTCTTTAGATGCTTTGTCACGTACTTTAAAACATTTAGAATCGCAAGCCGAAGGTGATCAACTGCATAAAGTTGGGCCACGTTCTCGCTGTTTGGATTTAGATATTTTGGTGTTTGGTAATGATTATTTTCAGCGTGCCTCACTTTCGCACAAGTTAAGCACTTCACAAAAGCAAAGTGCAATTCCTCGTTTAGAAGCGTTTGAGTTCAGCTATGTTTTAATTCCATATCTTGATTTAGATCC
>JAZKFP010000290.1:0-12277 GCA_040386355.1 Pseudomonadota bacterium
ATGGTGCATCTCGTGTGCAAAATATGGCGATGGAATTACGCATGGCGATTGAACCATGGCCGGTTTTGGGTGAAGAAGTAACACGCGCGGGAACAGCGCGTTACGTTGATTCGTCAATTGAGCGGGTGCAATTGAAAGTAAAAGATTATTTTGGTGATCGTTATATTTTTACCTGTAATGGCCGCAAAATTCCGTTAAAAGAAACTAATATTCGTGGTGAATATATTTTTGGAATTCGTTATCGCGCTTGGCAACCCTCATCCTGTTTGCATCCAACGATTGGCGTTCAAGTTCCTTTAGTGTTTGAAGTAATTGACAGTTGGAATAGTAAAGCAGTCGGTGGTTTTACCTATCATGTTGCACATCCAGGTGGTCGCAATTACGCAACCTACCCTATTAATAGCTATGAAGCAGAGGGGCGGCGAATTTCACGTTTTGAATTAATGGGACATTTTCCAGGATTTTATGAACCACCTATAAAGGCACAAGAAAAAAAGAACAAACAGGGAGTTGTAAATTTTTCAACACAGTTTGAAACCCATTACAGTCCTATTGATGAATTTCCAAATGAAGAATATCCACATACCTTGGATCTAAGAAGGATTATTAAAACACCTTAATAAGCAGGTTTGATTTACTAGGGTAGGGTATGTGGTCAGTTAAGCAAAATAACGACAGTCACCAAATATATTTTTAAATTAAGGTGAAGGGTAATGAATACGGGCGAAACATCTTTCGCCCCTACACACTAACCATCACCTGTTGATCTATACCCGTAGCGTTTGAAAATTAGGTTAAGTGAAACGGTTTAGCATGAATATTTTTTTTCAATCGCAAGGCGCTTTGACGCTGCGTAGCCAAAGCTTTACGCAAGGAAAAGCAACACAGCAAGTGGAAAAAAAGATCATGATAAACACCTAATTTTCATTCGCTACGGGTATATAGATCATATATAGAATTAAATGAATTATTATCATACCTAACCTAAATAACCCCTCACCTTCAATGAATTATGTAGGGGAGAAACATCTTTCGCCCGTGTTCGTTGCCCGTCAGTCTATTTTTGCCACCATTGAATTAATCCCGCGCAAGAAAGCTTAAAAAAGCTAATCTGCTATGCTTTTACTAGGCGTAATGTCGGAGAAAAGCTCATGTTATTAAGAACAAAACCTATTGTCATTTCTCAAGAAAATCCATTTGCCAATGATCAATTGGATCTTAAAGATACAGCAGAAGCTTTAAAAAATTTCATTTCTTCTTCCCAAGATCCCTTAGTGATTTGTATCGATGCTGCGTGGGGACAGGGAAAAACTACTTTTTTAAAGATGTGGAAACAGTTGTTAAGAAATGATGGATTTCCAGTAATTTATTTTAATGCCTGGGAAAATGATTTTACGACCGATGCTTTAGTTGCATTAATCGGTGAACTCGATGCGGCTATTAAAGAAGCAGTAGGTAAAGAACATGTTATTGCCAACCAACATCTTGAAATAACCAAAAAAATTGGTTCACAACTTTTTAAATCCAGCTTACCTTTAACAGCGCAAATGCTTGGGTGTGATCTATTAAATGCGTCCTCCGAACAAAGCATCAGTTCTGTTAGTGAATCGATTGCACGTGAACAAATTGAAAAGTATGAAGATGCAAAAAAATCTTTACAAAACTTTAGAGAAAATTTAAAAAAATTGGTATCTTCAGTGTCAACACATTTAGATCCGGCAGAAAAACCATTAATTTTTATCATCGATGAATTAGATCGTTGCCGGCCAAATTTTGCTATAGAAATTTTAGAAAAAGCCAAGCATATTTTTAACGTTGAAAATATTGTGTTTATTTTAGGTGCAGATAAAAGACAGCTCGGTTCTTCTGTGAAAACTATTTACGGCGAAGATCTTGATGTCGACGGCTACTTAAAGCGTTTTATTGATTTCAATTATATGCTACCGGAACCTGAGAAAGGTTTATTTGTTAAATTTTTATTTAAAAAACATGGTTTTGATAATTTCTTCAATTCGAAAGTCAACGCCAACTTTCAATACGAATACAACCAATCCATTGCTTTTTTTTCAGCACTATTTGAACTATTTAAAATGACTTTGCATGATCAAGAGCAATGTTGTTCTATTTTATCAGCAGCGATTCGTGTCGCACAAAGTAATGATAAAATATTTCCAATTTATTTATGTTTTTTAATCGCTTTAAAGGTTATGAAAAATGAGGTGTATACATCTTTTGTGAAAGACGGCTTATCGCCAGACGACTTAATTAATCATGTTTCTAAATTGACGAGTGGGGAAGACTTCTTAAATACTGATTTCGGTGCTCACCTGGAATTTTTTATTATTACAAGCTTCTTAAAAACCGATATAAAAAATGAATTGAAGAAAATTGAGGGTCGTTATCAAAACAATCCAAAAATCAATAAAGATCGCGCAAGCAAAGTCATTGAAAAATTAAATCATGCTTGGCAAGATGGAGGAATAGGGATATTACACGATCTTGTTCGAAAAATTGAAATTGCTTCCCGTTTTGGATCTTAGAGATAATTTAGCTATTTTTAGTTTTTTATTTACACTATTTCTTGGTTCATTTCTTTAATCAGTTCGCATTTAACTATTCGCATTTTTTGGCGCACTATCTACTCTTACTGTTAGATAGTGTCGTTATAATGTTAAAGCGAATATATGATTTATAAATATCCTAAAGCTTTGTATCCTTCTGCGTTGTTGGCTTTGCCAGTAAGTGCAGTAATTTTAGTTGGAGTGTTACAGCCATTTAACGTAGCAAAACCGATTGTCTTTGATCCGATACAGATTGAATTTATTCCACATGTTCAATTAGAAATTCCTAAACCTTTGCCTATTGTCGCAAAAGATTTTGTAAAAAATGAATCCAAAAATATGGTAGGTATTTCAGACATTTCGAGTTGGGAAATGGGTAAAAGTAATTCTGGAGAAATGCCAAGTTTTGAACTGGACGCAAAAATTATGTCCTTTGATGTGGTGCATATTTCTCAAGAGTCTACCTATTTGCCAAGTGAAGGTGATCAAGTCAATTTACCAATGTTACAAGGTGAAACAGCTCAAGCCGTTGTGAAATCCAGTGAAGTAAATCCAAATGGTGATTACAGTTGGCGCGGATATATAAAAAAGCACGGTGAAGATTATCCAGTTGTAATGACCTATGGCAAAAACTCTGTTTTTGCGACGATTACTACTCCTGAAGGAAGTTATTCAATGGAGTCTGTGAATGGCGTAGGTTGGCTGTATAAAAATCCTGCAGAAAGTGAATTATCGCAATACGGTACTAAGGATTATTTAGAAGTTGACGGATCATTCGATTGAGTTTTTGCTGTAATGAGATCCCAAACATGATTATTAAAGCATTGAACAAAAATATAAGTATGCTTGCTTGTTTGATCATGTCCTTTATATGGTCTCCAGTTTTTTCAGCACAAACTAAATCAACCATTGATGTTCTTGTACTATTCACACCAGGTGTTGCCACATTATACGGCGCTGATCCAAGTACAAAGATAAATCAATTATTTCAAGTGACGAATCAAATTTACGCAGATAGTAATGTTTATTTAGAAGTTCGATTGGCAGGAACTAAACAAGTTAATTACACCGATAATAATTCCGCAGAAACTGCATTAAGAGATTTAACTGCCACAAAACATGCAGCATTTAAAGATGTTCCTGCTTTACGCGAAAAACTCAAAGCAGATATGGTGATTTTTTATCGCCCTTACAAGGCAGTACACGGTAGTTGCGGCATTGCTTGGATAGGCGGAGAAGATAAAAACGGCAATTTTTCAGATCCAAAAATTAAAAGTTTTCAATTTAGCCATATTGCAATAAATAGTTGCGGCGATTTTGTAACGGCACATGAACTTGGCCACAATATGGGTTTACGACATTCACGCAAACAAGAAGGTAAAGGCGGTACTTTTCCATATGCTTTAGGCTATGGGGTTGAAAATGTTTTTACAGATGTTATGGCGTATCACACGTCATTTAATGTGGATTATTGGGAAGGAAAAATTTACAAGTTTGCTAATCCAGATTTGATATGTAAAGGATTGCCTTGTGGCGTAAATAGAAATACAGCAAGTGGAGCAGATGCTGCGTATACCTTAAATATTACGGGACCACAAATAGCAAAATTTTATACCGCTCAGCCTGCATTAAGCAATTCAGATAGCGCATCGTCAGAAATACTAGCGACGTCATTGAAAAAAATGCAAGAGGCTAAAATTAGCGCAGATGCTGCAAAATTAGCCGTTGAAAAATATAAAGCGACATTAAGTCAAAAAACTAAAGCATTACCTATTGCACAAACCGCATTTAATAAAGCTAAATCACAAGCTGCTCAAATTAATACCAAATATACCGCTGCCAATAAAGCATACGATGTTGCACTGTCAAAATTAGCACCTAGTCAAAGTAAATTAGTGAGCGCTGCGAATATGTATAATACGAGCACAACCGAAGCGGCAGTCAAGAAAAATTATTCTGCCTATCTCACTACTTTGAAAACCTACGAAGCGGCTGTTAACGCGGTTAATACAGCAGCTAATCAAGCGAACGCATTAGTAAATGCTGTTAATTCTTCTAATCAAGCGTTGGCTGTAGCAACAGATGCGCTCAGCAAGGCTAAAACAGAGTTAGAACAGGCTAAAACAGAATCCATACAGCTAAATGCAAATATGCAGACTACTTTATCTGTATATAATTTGGCACTAAAAGATTATAACGCTGCCGTTAAGGTGTATGCTTCTACTTCCACAGTGTCTAAGAAAAAGTAAATTTAACCCTATATTTTCTAATTATGTACACGTAGCGTTTGATTTTTAGGTCAAGCGCAGCGGTAATGATGTCTTGTGGGAAAGTACATGCGGGCGAATAATTATTCGCCCCTACGGATATCCTTTAAAGATTTAGGTATTTTAGGAAAGTAATCATTTTATGTAGAGGCGAAACATTTCTCGTCTCTATGGTATTCGTCAAAGACTTGCGTATTTTTGGGAAAATGATAGTTTTTGTAGGGGCGAATAATTATTCGCCCGTGTTGAGCGCTAGAAAAGTGTTTTAGGAATTCTCATCTACCCTCGCTGTATATCTACTAAAGCTTCATGTGTATTAAAAATAGCTACACTTTAAATAAAATGCCCAGTTTCATAATGTGCTCTCGAGAGTTAGTGTATCGGAATGATTAATTTTCGTTGATTAGATAGTCCGCATTTAAAAATCGATGGAACATAAGCATGGATGATAAAAAAACACCTAAAGCTGAAAAAACTATTACAGATAAACCAATACAACCGATTAGTAATTTAAATTCTTCTATTACCGCAACAATTAAGAATAATTCTACAGGTACAGCAGTAAATGTGAGTGCAAACTCATCTATAGAATCCTTTCTCTCACACTATTTACAAAATTCCCCCATGCATGATGAAATGTGGTCGCAAGATTTAAATGCGGTAAAACCGCACTGGCAACGTCTAATGCAAGATTTATCCGCATTAGGTGCAACCGAGCTAATTAAATCACGTAAAGAGCTGTTACGTTTACTCCGACAAAATGGCGTAACGTATAATGTTTTTGGTGATCCAGAAGGCTACCAAAGAACTTGGCAGATCGATCCCATTCCTTGGGTTATTGAAGAGTCTGATTGGAATCCAATTAGTGAAGGCTTGAAGCAGCGAGCTGTTTTACTCAACATTATTTTGCAAGATTTGTACGGTGAACAAAGATTAATTTCTGATGGTTTAATTCCTCCCACATTAATTTATCCGCATCGTGGATTTTTACGCTCGTGTTGTCAGTTAAAAAATGAAGTGCATCGGCAATTAATGTTTTACACCACTGATTTAGCGCGTGGACCCGATGGAACAATGTGGGTCATTGGTGATCGTGCTCAAGCTCCTATTGGTCCGGGTTATGTTTTGGAAGCACGCATGGCAATGACGCGTGTATTAGGTAAAGCATTTCGAAATACACAAGTACAGCGCCTCGCAAATTTTTTCCGTAATTTTCGTAAATCATTGGCAACGTCTGCTCCTAACGGCAAAGAAGATCCTTTGGTTGTTTTATTGACACCAGGTCCTAGTTCTGGAACCTATTTTGAACACGCGTATCTAGCGGCGTATTTGGGTTATACCCTAGTGCAAGCGGAAGATTTAACGGTACGTGATAATAAAGTGTGGTTAAAATCGATTGAAGGTTTAAAACAAATCGATATTATTTTACGTTGGGTTGATGATTTAGCCTGCGATCCGTTAGAACTAGATGAACGTTCTATGGTGGGGTTGCCTGGACTTATGCAAGCGGTTCGAGCGGGTCAGGTTTCCATGAGCAATCCAATAGGCGTTGGTATTATTGAATCACCAGGATTAAACGCTTTCCTACCAACATTATGTGAAAAAATACTCGGGGAAAAATTATTATTGCCTTCTGCCGCATCGTGGTGGTGTGGCCAGAAAAAAGAAATGAATTATGTATTAGAAAATCTAAATCATTTGGTCATTAAAACAATTGATCGACGAATTCCCACATTTTACGGTGCATTGTTAACCAACGACGAATTAGCAACGTGGAAAAAGAGAATTCAAGCTGAGCCGTATTTGTACGTTGGTCAAGAGCGCCTAGCAACCAGTACCGTTCCTACGTTAATTCAAGAACACCAAACCATTGAACCACGATCAGCAATGTTACGATGTTTTATCACCGCACATCATGACAGTTTCGATATTATGCCCGGTGGTTTGACGCAAGTTTCTAAACAAATGGATGAGCCTTTAATTTCAAGCTATACCGGTGCACGTAGTAAAGACACGTGGATTCTTACCGATAAACCGTCGCGTCAAAATAGTTTATGGGCCAGTAGTGTTAAACAAACTCAGTCTACGATAATGGAAAGTACATTATCATCGCGTGCTGCAGAAAATTTATTTTGGGTTGGGCGATACACTGAACGTGCGGAAGGTATTACACGATTACTACGCACTGTAATTAATAAATTAACCGATTACGACGATTACCAAGATGAATCGGATTTATTTTGTTTGCATCAATTGTTACGCTCATTGACACAATTAACTCAGCGTCTACCGGGATTTATTGAAGAAGGCTCCGAAAAATTATTAGCAGATCCATGGCCAGAACTAAAAAATATCGTTATAGATCGTCAGCATCCGGGTAGTTTAATTAGTATTTTAAGTATTTTAATGCGCAGTGCTTACAACGTGCGAGATATGTGGTCAATTGATACCTGGCGCGTATTAGATGACATTAAAGAAGATATTAAATCTCTGGATCGGCAATCATCTGATGTACAACATTTGCAGTCAGAATTAGAATCACTCACTGTCACGTTAATGGCTTTTTCTGGTCAAGCACTGGAAAGTATGCCGCAAGAAGCTAGTTGGTTTTTATTGGATTTAGGCAAACGTTTAGAACGAGCCCATCAAATTATTGCAATGACTGAAATGTGTTTTGTCGCGCGCCGTCCTGAGGTAGTTGACCATTTATTAATGGAATCAATTTTAAGTAATAATGAAAGTTTGATGACGTATCGTCGACGATTTCGTACGCTACAAACAAACCATACTATATTAGATATTTTGCTATTAGATGATAGTCATCCACGTTCCTTAGCGTATCAAGTCGAAAAAATATTTGATTTAATTAAAAAATTACCCGATGCATCGAATAGTAAAAATAAGCAAAGAATCAGTGAAACCGAACGCTTGATACTTAAAATAAGCACTGATATAAAATTGACAGACGTAACTAACCTTGTACGTATCAGCGATGAAACACACAAGCGAGAACAACTCAGTCGATTATTAAAAAATACCCAAACAGCACTAGAAAAAATCTCAAACCTAATTACGCAAAAATATTTCAACCATACCGAAAATAGTCGACAACTTGCCCCAACCCAAATAGATTTTAATATTTAGAAATTAAATTCACTTGCGATTTTTTAATAGATTTTGATTATTGAATTTAAAGCCAATTATTGAATAATACATATTGAAGGCAGAATAGTTATTTTTACTACGAAAGGAAAATACCAACGCAGAATGATTTTATTACTTCACGGATGCCCACAGCGAAAGAGTTTTAGGTGAGGCGGACGAGCGATCGAAGCCCGCGGAGCATATTTTTAAATATGTGAGCAGGGTGAGGAGTGATGCCAACGAAACATAAAGCTTTTTCGCGAAGGGCGTAAAGATGAAATATCGGATAAAACATGTAACTCACTATCAATATATGCAATCTGTTGCGATGTGTCGTAACGAAGCCCGTATGTCGCCCATTAATAACCAGCATCAAACCTGCCTATCTCATCGTTACGTCATTCAACCTTCGCCGCAATTAATTGAAAAACATTTTGATTATTTTGGTAATCAAGTGACGCATTTTACTATTTTGCAGGCGCATAAAGAATTACGTATTTCGGTATTTAGTGAAGTTGAAGTATTGGATAAAAACTTTGATAAAATTGTTGCGCAGGCTTTAACACATGAACAAATGACAGATCTTTTAACCCATGCAAAAAAAACGACTGATCTGCGTGCCGTTGAATACACCTTACCTTCACTCTTAATTCAAATTTCAGACGCGGTGAAAAGCTATGCAGCTCCATCTTTTACACCTGGTAGGACCCTATATGAAACCTGTTTGGATTTAATGCAGCGAATTTTTACAGAATTTAAATACGACCCAACATTTACTTCAATCTCTACGCCTCTAGAAGAAGTAATTGCCCATAAAAAGGGCATTTGCCAGGATTTTGCCCATTTAGCAATTGCATGCTTGCGCTCGCAAGGCTTGGCGGCGCGTTATGTAAGTGGATATTTGGAAACTGTACCGCCACCGGGCCAAAAGAAATTAGTAGGAGCAGACGCTTCACACGCCTGGTTTTCCGTTTATTTTGGTGATGGCGTGTGGTTAGAATTTGACCCAACTAATAATATTGTGCCTAAGCAGCAGCACATAACCTTGGCTCGAGGTCGTGATTATTCGGATGTTAGTCCGTTGCGCGGCATTATTTACGGTGGGGGCGAGCATGAATTATTGGTTTCGGTGGATGTAAATCGAATTGGATGAGATAAAAACTAAATCATATCTCTTAAAAACCCTTTTTAAATCAAAACCTCCTTTTTACAATCTACAGACGGTCATTTTTTAGCCGTTCTGTCTCTTCTCTCGATATGCTTAATATGATAAAAGGGCTCTGCTGAAAAACAATAATAATTTTGCTTATTTTAACCAGTTAAGAATTAGCCTAACCCGTGTTTTCCATACACGTCTTATAAATAGCCTTTTTGTGGGAAAGACCATGCGGGCGAATCATTATTTGCCCCTACGGTATCCGCGAGAAATTAAGGTATTTTTAGAAACGTGATCGTTATGTGTAGGGGCGAATAATCATTCGCCCGTGTTGAACGCTGCTTATTACGGATTGACTATTAGAAAAGTGTTTCAATAAAAGTCATATGCGTTCGCTATGCATGGTGTGTAACTTGCTTGCACAGGTAAAGAACAACATATAAAGATGTATTTCTTAAATGACTGTCAGGGATAATTAACGAAAGGAATCATTTAATTTTTAATCGTTGAATAACCACTGAGGTTTTTTAAGATGTCGATTGAATCACTAACAATTAATCATGCACCTTCATCTTCGTCATTAAGCTTCTTTGGACGCGTTGATGAATTTTTTTCAAATCTTAAACCCGATCACAGTCCACGCAGCGCTATCGCTGGAAATGCTTTATCTCCCATACGACAAGCTTCAGGAAAACAAAATTTTTGGTTATCTTGTTTTGCTTGTGGAAGTAGTGATGACGAGGATAGTGCTGATGTTGACGCTAATGAGGCTACATTTAAACCCTTGAATGGAAGTGCAGCTTCACCTATTCCAAGTGAGTCAAATCATTTAAATCAAAGTTTGAATGATATGAAAAGCTTTCCCCCGTTAGCTCGAGAATTTGATAAATTAGATTGCGAACAAAAATATAGCCCTAATTCTGGAATAAATGCATTAACTTCAACATCTAAACGTGTAACATTTAATGAAAATGTAACAATACATCCTATTTTCCAGTTCAAAAATCTTATTGAATTAAATGCTAAAAATTATCAATCAGTTATTTTTCAACAGACCATTGAATTGATAGATTATATTTTTGATAGAAAAAATGAAATTTTAGAAAAAGTGTGTCCGAATCAAGATATTATTTTATCTAATTTAAGTGCCGAATCAAAAAAATCAAAAAAATTAAATGAAATTTTAAAAATTGTTAAAGATATGGTTGATGTTGCAGTTCACCGTTGCTGTAAAAAATTAGGTATTTTTTGTGGCGCACTGATTAAAATGACCCATACGATTACAGATGAAAATCAAGAAAGTAAATTTAATGAAATTGCTAATTGTTGTGCACAATATAGTAAACTTATTCAAGATAAGTTAAATTTATTAGAAGCATCTGCTATGGAATTCTATAAAGCTTTAATAAAGAGTTACTTTGAAAAAGAAGCTTCCAAAACAATATAATAAGCTCTTAAATTGAATAAGGATTTTCATGACTATTGAATGGACTCAATACCAATCGCAATCTGTCTTTGATGAGTTAATCGACACGCACGGAACACCTAGAGCAGCCGCTCTAGGTCTCACGCAACGCCTACAAGCATTTTCTAATTCCGAACTTATTGCGTTAACCAACGCTGCCGATCTTGTAATCAAAGAAATGGGAATTACTTTTACAGTGTATTCCGAAGATCATAAAATGATTGATCGCTGTTGGCCGTTTGATGTAATTCCAAGAACCATGAGCCGAACCGAGTGGCAAACCATTGAACAAGGTTTAAAGCAACGTGTTAAAGCGCTCAACTTATTTATTGATGATTTGTATCATGATCAAAATATTATTAAAGATGGTATTTTTCCAAAAGAACTCTTAGAAAATTCAAAAAATTTCCGTCCCGAATGTATTGGAATTGATGTTCCTTTTCAAACCTGGGCGCATGTCTGTGGATCTGATTTAGTTCGAGACGAAGACGGTACAGTCTACGTGTTAGAAGATAATTTACGTGTACCGTCTGGCGTTTCCTACATGATTGAAAATCGTTCTGTCATGAAGCGCGTTTTTCCCGATTTATTCGATAGCTACAACGTATTGCCCGTCGATGAGTACCCAATGCAATTATTTGATACCTTAGCGGCGTTATCACCACGGCCCGTTCAATATCCTGAAGTCGTAGTTCTCACACCCGGTATTTATAATTCTGCGTATTTTGAGCACACGTTCCTTGCACGCCAAATGGGATGTGAATTAGTAGAAGGCCGTGATTTAGTGGTCAAAGAAGACGACTGCGTGTACATGCGTACCATTGAAGGCTTGCAACGTGTTGACGTTATCTATCGGCGAATTGATGATCTTTTTTTAGATCCTGAAGTATTTCATAAAGATTCTTTATTGGGTGTTGCAGGACTGATGCGTGCTTGGCGTGCAGGTAATGTTGCACTGGCAAATGCGCCAGGTGCAGGTGTTGCCGATGACAAAGTAGTCTATTCTTTTGTGCCGGAAATCATTAAATATTATTTAAACGAAAATATCTTATTACCGAACGTACCGACCTATCGTTGCATGTACCCAGATGAATTAGAGTATGTATTAAAAAATATTGAAAAAATGGTAATAAAACCGGCTAATGAATCCGGTGGTTACGGCATGTTAGTTGGACCTAAATCACCGCAAGAAGAAATTGAAAAATTTAAAATACTCATTCAACAAGATCCAAGAAATTATATTGCGCAACCGACATTAAATTTATCAACCGTTCCAACTCTAGTTGATAAAGACGGCGAAAAAATTGTACAACCACGTCATGTAGATTTACGGCCTTTTATTTTAAGCGGCGATCAAACCTATGTGACCATGGGTGGATTAACACGAGTGGCATTGGTTGAAGGCTCGCTGGTTGTTAATTCATCGCAGGGTGGGGGGAGTAAAGATACGTGGATTGTGGATGGACATATACCCGTAGCGAATGAAAATTAGGGTGCCTTGCGCGCAGCAACTAAAGGCAGCGGCCGGTCAAGCGCAACAGTGAAGCATGAAGATTTTTTTTCAATTAGCTCTTAAATAACAAGAGTGCGTCTTGACGCTGCTCAGCCAAAGCCATGGAAAATGTTTTTTGGGAAAGTACATGCGGGCGAATGATTATTCGCCCCTACGGTATCCGTTAGAAAT
>JAZKFP010000291.1:0-12489 GCA_040386355.1 Pseudomonadota bacterium
TATTTTAAATGATACAATCAATCATTACACCTAAAAATCAAACGCTACGGGTATAGAGTGGCAAACTAGTCAATTGAACAAACAAAATAAACTAATTCGAGTTGGCCCAAATAAAGGTGGTGATTGGAAAATAGTTAGTAGTAATGATTAAGTTTCAATTTAATTTTAAAGAGCTTTTTAATTTTCATAAAATATTTCACAGGTCATGAACATTATTTAATCATACTAGTCTTTCACTCAGAAACCCTACCACTTCCTCATACGCATCTCTCGTCGGATGCCCTTGTTTATCTACAAAATCCATGGTCAAAAAAGAATGCGCCCAAGGTTTTATTCTATTTTTATTAAATAAAGAAGAATCAATTTCAATACGACGGAAGCGTTCACCAAATTGATCGGATAAATAATCAAAACACGATTGTGGGCAAAGTATGTCATTGGTAAAACGAACGCCTAAGAATAGAATATTGTCACGTTCAGAACGTTGTTTCGCGGCGATAAATTCTTCTTCAGAAATACCAAAAGCAGGTTTTGAAGAGAATCGATTAGTGAGTGTATTATCGGTGCAGGCTGAGTCATAACAGGTGCAGCAACCGATTCGTCAATCATTAATGACAGTACGAATCCACCACTAAAACACATACCGATTGCGCCAACGGGTTCACCATCACATTCAGTTTGCATATGACGACACAATGCGCGTAAATAATGTGTAATTGGGCTGCTTTGACGCTGGTTTAAAAAACGAAATTCTTTACTAATACAAAGCCGTACTAAATTTTTTAAAGGCTCGTAATTACAATTAGGTTCACCTAATAAAAGCGGCAAGTAAATCGTAAATCCGTCTTGATGCAATCGATCTGCTAAAGCAAGCGTCTCTTTAGTCACACCCGGTAATTCTTGAATAATTAAAACGGCGGGTTGAGCGCCATCGCCTTTTTTTAAAACGCGATGGTTTATTTCATTGAGACTAAATTCAAACTCGCTAAATGTTGAAAGCAATTTCCGACCATTTTAAATAATTAATTTGTATTTAAATGAACATAATATTATTCATCATCTAATAAATCATCAGTGGTTTCACTATTAAAATTTACGTTTGGTCTGCGATCATGCAATTTTCCTAAAACACGATCAATTGCGCTTTTTAACTTATCGGCAGCACCAGCAATAGCTTGGTCAACAATTTCAGCATCGTCACTTACTGCAATTGATTGATGCTCTTTTAGACGGGCTTCCATTTTGCAACGTTTATCGGCAGCACCACCTTTAGAACTATTTTCGTCACTCACATGAATTTCAAGGCGAGTTATATGGCTAGTTAAATGCCCAAGCGTATCTTCTGTCATGGCTTTTACTTTCTCTGCCATGCGCTCGCTGCCTTTAATATGATTGTCTGTGTGCACTTGAATAATCATGTTCTTCTTTCCTTTTATAGTTTTGATCTTTGTGCTGAATGCATAGTATCAGAGTTGTGAAGTTTGCAAAGTTTGCCATGAAACTTCGCATTCTCCGTCTGCTGTTGCAACGTAAGCAGAGTCGCCTGTGATGCTGACAGAGAAATCCATAGTTCGTTGCACACAAGCTGCTAGCGCTTGCGCATCCTGCCATTGAAATTGATAAATTAAAGCAGACAGCTGATTAAATTTTGTGCATTCACGATTCCACCATGAATCTGATTTTGAATTAAAGCTATATACCTTAACGGTTTTTGCAATTCGAGTTGCCTTCTTAATTCGATCCACTGCGGGTTCACCGACATCAATCCATAACAGCATTTGATTGTCTAAGCTAAGCAACCAAATGTCGGGCTCATCGGGTGCGCTCAATCCTTTCGTAAAAGCTAAGTTCTCTTGTGCATTAATGCAAAACGCAAGTACACGAATCATCATGCGCTCAAGCGTTTCGGAAGGATGTTGGGCAACTGTAAGACTTAAGGTCTCATAATATTGGCGATCCATATCCGATAGCATAATTCGTAATTTATAAATGGTAGGTTGTAATGCCATGCATACGCTCTATTAAATTAGCGATATTTGAGTTTTAAGCCATTTAGGAAATTATTCAAAACTTGTACGCTGCATTCACGATAATGTTTGTGTCCTGGTTTGCGAAACAAACCACTTAATTCATGTTTACTTAATGGTGTGCCAGCTAATTCTAGCATTCCCATTACATCATCGGCTTTCAAATCTAAAGCGATTTTCAATTTCATAAAAATATTATTTCTTGTTAAGGTCAATTCAGTTGTAGATTGCTCCCCTTCTTTCTTGCCTCTTCTTTCAATAATCAAACCATTGAGAAAAGCAGCGAGAGAAACATCACTAAGCTGATCTTGTAGGCTATCTTCAGGTTTTCTTAACCAATTTTCTATTTGAAGTAGTGTGGCATCCTGATCAGATAACGCAAAAACTATAAGAATTTTGGGCACATCGAAATCTAAGAGAGTAATTATGCGATGTAGAATATCGTTATTGGTCATCTAGCAATCCTAAACTTTTAGAGAAACAGAAAAGGATGCAAGTTTACCGGAATGACACAGAGGTGAGTAAGATATATTGAGTTAGCTTTACAATCTAAAGAGAGGACTTAAAGAAAGGTTCAAATCAAGATCACTTGAACCTCCACATGAAGCTACTGAGTAATAATGTGTATAGCGTTTGGTACATTAGTAACTCCTACTACATCATGAACTATGACGATGGCCTGTGTTGTTGAAAATTCGTTAGTTTCTGCTTTTATTCCAAAGGCTACTATACCTTGTACTTTGTCTACGGCTCCATTTAGTATTTCTTTAGGATTAAGACTACTAACCATTTTTCCACTCCTTTTTTCTAAAAGAATTTTTTGTATTAGTACAATAAAACCACTGTGACAAACTAGGATTTTTTTGTTGCTTTTTATTTCAGCATGAAGAAAGTAAGTTATTTAATTCTAATCGTTCAATGTATCGCGCCAATCAATACGCAATATTATCCAAATATCTATCAGAAAAATTCCTTGTAAGTGAGAAAAATATGACTTGGATTATTACCAAATACCTAATTACAGCAGCCTGTGTGGTTTTTATTTCAGAGGTTGCAAAACGTAGCGATAAAATCGGGGGGTTTATTGCAGCTTTACCCATAGTCACTATTTTAGCAATTATCTGGATGCATATTGAAGGTCAAGGATTTACAAAAATTAGTAATCATATGTGGTACACATTTTGGTATGTCATACCTACTCTTCCAATGTTTATTGTATTTCCACATTTATTATCACGGATGAATTTCTGGCTATCTCTCGGAACAGGAATATTCATTACGATTGTAAGTTTTGGACTATTTGCTGCACTGCTTCGACGCTGGGAAATAATTTTGTTGTGAATTTATTCACAACAGTTAACTGCTTTTTCTCGTCACGCAAACTAAGAAAACCCGGTTTCAAGAATCTTGCGAATTTTTTGCAAAGTTTCCTCAAAATCCATCGATTTTTGTATATGTGCAGTTGCACCCTTTTCATAGATTGCACAAATATCCATTGGACTATTGGAAGAACTATAGATTAATACGGGAATTGTTTTTAAGCTAATCAAACTGCGTGCCGTAGTTAATACTTCATGACCTGTGTAGCGTGAAATATTAAGATCAAGAAAAATAAGATCTGGTAAAAATTCCTGGATGACTTCACTAATTTTCTTTAAATATTTAATTGCAGCTTCGCAATCTCGTCCGACATGGAACTCAAATCTATAACCAGCTCTTCAAAAGCCGCTTTAAGCAAATCAATATGCCCTGATTATCCTCAACAATAAGGATACGTTTATGTCCTTAAGGCTGGTCATGATTAGCTAACTTATTTACAGGCAATGTAAAAAACATAGTTGTACCGCACTCAATAGAAGATTTAAACCAAATAGCTACACCATGCAATTCAACAACCCGTCGACACACAGCGAGACAAATTGCCCGTACCTTCATATTTCTGTGGATTTAAACATTGAAACATTTCAAAAACTTTTTGTTGCATATTACTTGGAATACCAATCCCATTGTCAGAGATTGCTATTTTCCAAAATTCATCCAATTCACGACTTGCAGAAGTTTTTATTATTACAGCTTGATTTTCTTGATGGAATTTTAATCCATTGCTAATCATATTTTGAATTAATTGATATAACTGGTTTTTTTCTCCAAATACAATAGGAAGATTTTCAATAATAAAGTTTGCATTTAAAGAGTTCAATTTTTCAGCAAAAAAATTTTTAAGCTCAATACAAATGTCGTTAAGATCCACCGCTTCATAAGATTGTGAACGTGTTGCAAAACGTGAATATTCTAAGATTGAATCTATTAACTGGTGCATACGTTTTGCACCTATCATTATATTACCCAAATATTCTCGTGCCTTACCTTCAAAATTTTCACTGTATCGACGCTCTAATAATTGGCAATAATTAGAAACCATTCGCAAAGGTTCTTGTAAATCATGCGAAGCCACATATGCAAATGATTCAAGTTGTCGATTTGTTTCTCGTAAGACATCTTCAATAACTTTACATTCTGCAATCTCTTCTGCCAGAATAGAATTCTGTGTTTGTACTCGACTTAACTGGTTTGATTTTAAATTCGCAAACGAAAGACGAAGTTCTTCTGCAGTATTAAGATCGGTATTTTCCCAAGGCAATGCACTATTACGGACTTGTTCCACCCAAGTCGCAAAGACTGTCGTGAACCTAAAAAACCTTTTGCGTTCGGTTGAAATACTAAATGTGGATTACCACCCCATTTTTTTTGCTGTAATTGTTCCATACGAACACAGATAATCAATTCATTATCACCCATAGCTAATGCTAAGGAGCTATTGAGGCTATACAAGAAAAAGATTACGACGTCATTCAAATGGATTGTCAAATGCCAAAATGAATGGATATGAAGCAACAATGTATATTCGTACATTGAATGGTAAACATACACCTATTGTTGATATTACTGCAGATGTTGTACAAAGTGATTATGAACGATATATTGCTGCTGGTATGGATTATTATCTATACAAACCAATCAAAGCTGAAAAAATTTGAGAAGCCATTATTAGAGTTTTACAAAAGTAATGAAAATTTTAAAATCCTTTTCTCACCATAACTCCCCAACCTTTCTCTTTACGCAAAAATTGCCACCAACCTACCAACCGCCAAAAATTATTAAGTTGACGATATCCAAAATTTTCGATTATCGCCATAAATGCAAGCATTACAAGATCACTGGCTTTAGCAGTACGTCGTAATTCTAATTCTTCAAGAATGAGAGTACATACGCTAATAAAAACTCCAAATAAAAAAAATAACGCCATATACGCAATAATAAAATCAGTATTTAATGCTCCCAGCATCCAAAAAATTGGAATCATTAAATAACCTAACACTTCAGTAATTGGACCCAAAACATCTATTAAAAAATTATTCGTAAATCCAATCATACCAACCTTGCCGTATTTCGGATTTAACAGCATATCTTTATGTTTAAAAAATACTTCTAAAGCACCGCGTTGCCAACGTTTTCGCTGATTACCTAAAATTGCCAACGTTTCTGGTGCTTCAGTCCAACAGACTGGTTCCGGAACATAGCGCATTGTGTAGGGACGTTTCTGATCGCGTAAATGGCGATGCATTTTAGTTACTAACTCGTAATCCTCACCTACCGTATTATGCGAGAAGCCTCCAACTTCGATCGAGATATTTCGATTGAAGATTCCAAATGCTCCCGAAATAATACTTAGCATTCCCCAACGACTCCAGGCTAAGCGAGCCATTAAAAAAGCACGAATATATTCCATAGACTGCACAAGAGGTAAAAAACGTTTCGGTAAATCCGCTGAAATTACTTGTCCATTTTTTATGGTACAACCGTTTAAAACACGAATTGTTCCACCCACTGCTACCATATTCTGTGAGTCTTCAATAAAAGGCCGCACTGAACTTAATAAAGCTTCAACTTCTAACAATGAATCTGCGTCAACTACACAAAATAATGGATTCCTTGAAAAATTTATTCCAGCATTACTTGCATCTGCTTTACCTAATCCATTTTCTTTATCAATAACTAATAAACCTGCATGGATTTCAGATCCATACACTTGTCTTACAGGAGCATGCGGCACTGCAAGTTCATGCGCTCGAACAATTGGCTTTAAAGAAAAATTCTCAATTAATACCTGAAGTGTTTTATCTTTCGATCCGTCATTAACAACAATAACTTCCATATCCGGGTACTTTACCGCCAACATGGAATATACATTTCCTACGATAGTTGCTTCCTCATTGTAAGCAGGAACAATTAATGTAATAGGCATGGAAATATCGGATATTAATAATTGCCAGGAAGATTCTGTATCTTCCGCTTGTGAATAACGCCGTAATTCCATCCAAGCTGCTGGTAGTTGTAATGCGTAAACAAAGTTTTGAATAAGACCGACTGCAAAAATTGACCAAGAAAAAACTTGAAACCACAGTTGATACTCTTGAACAAAATTTTTAATTGATTCAAAAAATTCCATTAGACTATTACTCCAAATTCACCGAGTACTTGTTGAGCAATTAGCGCAGCAGAATCATTTTTCTTACTCACGCTTTTTAAGAGTGAAATCCCTTTATCCCCAAATCGATACAAGGCTTCAGCGGAACGATAACGTACCCACCAAGTTTCATCAGTTAATCTTTCAATTAATATTGGTATAGCTGCATTTAATTGCATAACTCCTAATGCTTTTGCTGCTTGAATACGTACTGCGACAGTTTCAGAACTGGATAAATGTTGCAAAATAACAGAGGCTGCACGTGGATCTCCGATTTTCGCTAATGCGGAAATGCTTTGAGCACGTATATCTGAATTTGGATCGTCTAAAAAAAGTATTAAAGGAGACACAGATTGGATAGAACCAATAGACCCAAGCGCATTTAAACCAGCAATTTTCACTTCAAGTTTTGCATCCGATTGAACAAGCTGGACTAAGAAAGGCACGATTGGCTCACCAAAACGTTGAAGAATATCTGCCAACATCAAGGTATTAGTTTGGCCAGAGGCAGTTAAACTCTCAATAATAAGTTGCATATAGGTTGTCGCATTTCGCGATGCTAAACCTCGCAAAGCAGCAATTTGAACGTACATGTCTTGTGCTTTAATATTATCTACCAGCAGCTGCAATGATTCGACGTCGGAAAAATAACTTAATAATGTGAGTACTTGAATACGTTTGCTTTTGGAACCTTCAAGACTTAATTTTTTTAAATAAGGAAAAATATTCCAAGCGTAAATAATGTGCATAATCCGCTGGGCATCTTCACCACGCAATGAACGTAAGATATCAATTGCAATACGCATAATTAAATAAGGATCATTTTTTTGTAGAATAGGTAAAGTATCTTCATTAATTGCTAGAGATGATTTTAATCCAATAAAGAAGAATTTATTCAATTCTTGCCGACGAAGCTCATTTTTTTTAGATCGTCGCTCTTGAATAGTACGTTTTACAATAAGCACAAAAAGAATAGATAAAGATAGAAAAATTAGAACAAAGCATCCTTGCCAAATCATCCTTAGGAATAATGTTTCATAGGGAATAACGGAAGCTGACATTATATACCTGACGAATATAGGAGGCTTCACGATCATCTCTGGTATATCCAAGATTCAGGATAAACGCAGAATCCAAGGAATAAGAAATACCACTAAAAAAAGTTTTGGTATCAACAGTTACTGCCGCTACAGTTTCAGGTGCATCTGCATATCCTAAATAAAATCCTGTCTTTGAAAATAAAGGACCATCTAAACGGGTACTCCAACCAAAAACAGCTGGCTCTGAACTTTGAAAAACTGAAATAATATTATTTGACAAAACCCAGGTTGGATTAAAAAAAACACTAACTCCTGGATTGATGCTATATACTTCAGAATCTTTATACTTATTAAATCGAATATCTAAAAGAGCCCGGATGGGTATTTTTTTTATATCCAATAAATAATGTGAACTACCCACACCCAAACGATACTCAGGTCTAAAAAACGGATCAGAAACAAAAGATCCATAGCTATACGCATTAAGGTCGGATGAAAATCGATGATTAATGCCGACTTCAAATTCAGTATCAATCACATCAAATTGATCATAACGCATTATATGACTATGAGTAGTTGTTCTACCTTCATTAGAAGTTCGAGCAAGATTTATATAGGTCTGATTCCAGGAGGATTGTGATTGACGTGAAAAATCACTGTATTCAAGGCCGCTAGAAATTTTCCAGACAACCATATTATCAAATGCATTTTCAATTTTCACTAAGGCATTTTTTGCTTCAATATTATCTGGATATTTAAGAATAATATTCTCAAAAATTGTTTTTGCTTGTGTATAATTTTTTTGATTAAATGCAATAGTACCTTTTAGCAACTCAACTTCAATAGTATTTTGATCGATTGAAATAGCTTGAACTTTTTGTTCCGCTTCTTTATTTTTACCTTGCCACATATAAATACGTGCAATTGCTAATTGAATATCAATATCTTTAGGATGTTCCTTTTCTGCATTTTGTAATAACATCAATGCTTGTTGCCATTCTTTTTTAATAAATAAAGCTCTGCTTTCCTTTAAAACTTCACTTGTATCTAAAGCAAAAACTGAACTTGAACAAATAAAAAATAAAATGAAAGTTCCTTTTTTCATTAACATTTTAATAACCTACGTATTTTTATTTTCTAATAGTCGCGTACACCGGGCTAACAATTCATTAGGATTAAAAGGTTTTGTAATATAATCGACAGCTCCTGTATTTAACCCCTCTAAGACATCAGTATCGGCATGTTTTGCTGTCAGAAAAATCACCGCTATTTTTGATAAGTTTTTCGTATTTCGAATCATACGTAACAAGGTAAGACCATCGATACCCGGCATCATACGATCCAATATTGCAACTTGTATAGACTGAGTTTGAAGAATATTCCAAGCTTCATTACCATCATTCGCTGTAATAATTTTTAAACCGATATTTTCAAATTTATGGGTTAAAAGATCACGAATATTCGGATCATCATCTGCAACAAGAATAGTGTTTTTTAAACGTTGCAAACGTTGAGAAATTTTGGAAGTTAGAATAGCGGGATCAAAAGGTTTGGTTATATAGTCAACTGCTCCAGCCATTAATCCACGCATAACTTCTTGAGCATCATCACTAGCCGTTATCATAATAATCGGAATTTTCTTTATTTCTTCAATTTTCTGAATATTTTCTAATAACATTAAACCAGACAGTTCACCTGGCATATTGTTATCCAATAATATTAAATCTGGCTTATATTGGCGAATTGATAACAAGCCTTGCTGTGCATTGGTAGCATGAATAGTCTTTGCATGATCTTTAAATAATTCTGCCAACATGATTCGAACATCTTCATCGTCATCAATAATTAACAATAAAGGAAATTCTTGACTTAAAACAAGGTTTTGTAATTCTGTTTTTTCAGAGTCTTCTATGGTAATTATATTTGAACTATTGATTGCAATTTCACATTGAGCAATTAACCCATTAATTTTTGGTATTAATTCTCTAGTGTTTTTTTTATTTACATCCATGCACTCTTCAAGATCTTTTCCAGCTGAACTTATTGCAGGAAAACCATAGGTAGCACCAGTGCCGTTTAGTTTATGTGCTTGAGATTTTAATTCAACACTCATTGCTTCATTTAATTGGTTGTCATTAATTGATACTAATATTTTTTCAAGATGCTCAATACGCTGCGAAAGTTGAATAAGATAACGCTGTTTCAATTGCTGCATTGAATTCGCAACATTTTGATTAGAGTTTTCAGAATTAGACATGAAATTTTTCCCAAATTTCATTGATTAATGGCGACAAGGTCATAGGATCGAAAGGTTTAGGTACTACAGCATTTGCTCCTAAATCCAAATATTGCTGAATTTCAGTCGGCTGAACTCTGGCGGTCATAAACACAATCGGTGTTGCAATTAATGCGTGAATTTTTTTGAGATTTTTTAAAGTGGATGGTCCATCCATAATTGGCATCATTACATCAAGCAATATTAAATCAGGTTTAATCTTTTCAACTTGTTTTAATGCTTCAGCTCCACTATTTAACGTGGATACAGTAAAACCACCTGCTATTTCTAGACACATTTTTGCTACTTCTAAAATGTCTTCTTCATCATCAATACATAGAATGTGTTCAAGCTTTTTCATTATTTTACCCCACCAATTTATTTTCAGCTCGTTTGATAATATTTTGAATCGTTTCAACAATTTTTTCTTCAGACATGCGTGATTTTACCAATGCAGCAGAAACTCTATTTTGAATTTCTTGCGATGTTTCATGAGCAGATAAAATAACGACAGGAGGTGGAGCATCAACAAATTGGTGCAAATTAGAAAGCAAACTAAGACCAGACCCGTCTGGCAAACCTAAATCTAATATGATGAGAGAAAACTTTTCTTTCATTAAAATATTTTGTGCCTGAGCTAATGATGTAACATTCACTAATTCAACTTTATCTTGGAAAGCAACTTCTAAAACTTTGCTTAAATCAACATCATCCTCAATATGAAGGATTTTAGGCTTTTCATTAAGATCAACTGCAGTTCTCAAACAAGAAATTAAAATATTTTCATCGACAGGCTTTTGTAATAAATGTGCAACGCCTAATACACTCCCCTGAATACCGGTTTTACCATCACTAGACTGACCCGAAACAACAATAATTGGTAAACTGGAGGTACGTGGCTCTTCCCGCAATTCTCTGATAAAATCTATTCCATTACCCATCGGCATTACAATATCTAAAGTCATTGCTGAATACGTTTGGTTTTTGAGAATTCTTTTAGCTTCAAAAATACTAAAGGCAATATCTGATTCAAATCCGGCGTTATTTAGCATACGTTGCATTAATTCAGCGATTTCTTTCTCATTTTCACAAATTAATATTTTTTTCTTAGCTTCAGCTTTTGATTGTAAAGGAATTACTTGAACATTTTCATAGCTGACTGGAAAGTCAATCCAAAAGGTTGTTCCTATACCAATTTCAGTATCAAAACCGATTTCTCCATTCATATACTCGATTAATTGTTTAGTAATATGTAGCCCTAAACCAGTGCCTCCTTTTACTCGAGTTGCAGATGAGTCAGCTTGAGAAAATTTACTAAAAATTTTTGAATGAAATTCTTTAGGAATTCCCATGCCATAATCTTTAACATTAATTCGAATTCTATTTTCCTTTAATTGAGTACTAACCTCTACTTGTCCATCGGTGATAGAAAATTTTGCAGCATTAGAAATTAAGTTTGCCATAACTTGCAAGAAGCGAGCAGAGTCAACTTTTATTACAATCGTGGGATCTATTTCGCCAGCAAATAAATCAATATTAAATTTTTTTGCATAATCATTATTTGATTCAATAGCTTGTTTAACTAACGAATTAAGCTTTTCTGGCTTTATATCAAAACGCATTTGTCCTGAAGCAATTTTATCTATATCCAAAATATCGTTTATCAAAAGAATAAGACGTTCACTATTTTTATAAGCAATCTCAATTAATCTGTTAGCCTTTTCAGGAATATCTTTTGTCATGGTACCAACCATTAATCCTAATGAACCTCGAATTGATGTCAAAGGCGTACGAAGTTCATGGCTCACTATAGAAATAAACTCGCTTTTCATACGTTCCATTTCTTTTCGATCAGAAATATTTTGAACTTGTTTAATAAAGTATTTAGGTTGGTTTTCACTATCACGCACTAGTGATACGTTTACTAATGTCCAAATAGTGTGACCATTACTATGAATATATCGTTTTTCCATTTCAAAGCTTGAAAATTCACCTTTTAACATTTTCTTAATGTTACTTTTATTTATTTCAACATCATCAGGATGAGTAATGGATTCTAAATCTCGCACTAGTAATGCAGATTTTGTGTATCCTAATATGGTACATAAGGCTTCATTTACTTTTAATAATTTATTATTTGGACTCACTAACGCCATTCCAATGGAGGCATGTTCCATTGCAGCACGAAAAGTTTCTTCACTGGCTTTGATAATTTGCTGTTGTCGTAATCGCTCTGTTACATCTTCAATAACGCCCAAGAAACCAGTTATTTTTCCTTCGTTATCTTTCAAAGGAGTAACAGTGATATTTGCTCGAAAACAGGTACCATTTTTTCGAATTAAGGTCCAATCTCGAGATTCCGCTCCCTCTAAAATCGGTTTATAAGTAAAAACTGATACATCAGGGTTAAATTCAATTTTGTATTCATTGCTTAATTCATTGGCTCGTTGATGAATTTCTTCCATATCGTGCAGAAATATTGTATTTTTTCCTTCCAACACTTCTTCTTTTGTATAACCTAATGCTTTTTCTGCGGCACTATTAAATACAATATGTTTTCCAGAAGCATCAATAGCAATAATTAATGAAGTAGTACTTTGCAAAATTCCTGAATTTATA
>JAZKFP010000292.1:0-2301 GCA_040386355.1 Pseudomonadota bacterium
TCTAATTCAAAATTAACATTTTTAATGTGGTTTAATTTTGCATTAATAGCCGTTGCAATGGTTGCTGGTGGTGCCTATTTATTGATGCAAGGCTCAACAGATATTGCTGAAGAAGCTCCACAATGGGAAGAATTTGCTAGCGACAAATGGTTACAGGCTCCAAAAGATACAAATGATTTTGATATGGCTGTAGCGCCCAACGCAGCATCTGATCCGACAAAGCCTCAAGAAAATAATTCAACAATAGATGTACAGAAATCAGCTCCTCCAGAAATTATAACTAATCAACTTCCTACAGTTGAGGCAATAGAACCTGAAGTAGCAACTGAAAAAGCATTTGAAGCATTAGCGAAACAGCAACAAGTTGCACGTTCTGTTGAAGAAAACTTAATTGAATACAACCAGCCGGTTCAAACAAATATACCTGTATCAGATCCTGTAAATTATGAATCCGCTCAAAAAAATGCAAGTACCAGCCCTGTTGAAGCTTCAACACGTATTTCTTCTAATGTAGGCGATAGTGTTGTTCCTAAAACTCCCATCATTGATTATTCTTCCCAAGCATTAAGTGCACAACGAAATATGCATTCAGCCTTTGCTCAAGGCATTGGTATTAGTGCAGCGCTGAGCGAAGTTGAAAAATATTCAAATAATTCTTCAGTGCCTCAATCAACGCGATTAGCACTAACAAAAGATTTTAAAGAGCACAACGCATTGTATAAAATGTATCAAGAGGGTGTTACCGCATACGATAAAAAAGATTTCGAAAGTGCATATGCACTATGGAATGATGCAGTTGCGGAAGAAGTAAAAATAACAGGTAAGCAGGGCGGTTTATCACAAGCAATTCAAGGTAAAGTTGCTGCTAGTTTAATTGAGCAAGGTAATCTTGAACTAAGTGCAGGACGTCAAGCGAATGCGTATCAATTATGGCAAGATGCATTAAAAATTGATTCGAATAATCCTAAATTACAATCGCAAATTGTTAAAGTCGATCAAGAAGTAAAAGCTTTGTATGAGCAAGCCATATCATTAGAAGCAACGCAGCCTGCACAAATGGTTCAAATTTTAACCACCATTATTAATCGGGTGCCGCCAGGACATGATTATCATACTCGTGCAAGTGCAAAATTAAGTTGGATTAATCAGGGAGCTGCGGCCGCATCGTGAATAAAAAAGCAGTAAGATATACAAATCAATCAGTTTATAAATTGCTTTCTATAGGCTTTTTAAGCATCGTTATTTCTGGCTGTGCGACATTAGGTATGGAGTCGGTTGAAGTACCACCTTCTTATGAGGCGAATCGCTCAATCTCACAATCGGTTCCTCCAGCACATTCGCTAAAAAGATCAAAAGGAAAATCAAAATCTTCTAACTCAGAACAAAAAATTGATGCAGAAGATGTTAAAGGTTCAGAAGTAGATGTTAAACGTCTAGAAATAGAAGCAGCAAACTTCTATCAAGCTGGAAATTATGTACAAGCGAGAGCACACTACGAAAATATATTATCCGCGCAACCCAAAAATACTGAAGTTGCTTATCGATTAGGAAATATTGCATTTCGAGAAGGACGTTGGCAGGACGCACAAAATTTTTACCAGCAAGTAATTGCACAAGACCCTAACCACTCACGTGCGCAGTATAATTTGGCAATGACGCATCTATCTTTATCTGAACAGCATCTTAAATATTATGCAGCGACCGCTGCTCCTGACGCTGATCTTACTTTAGTAAATAAGTTAATGGCTTTTCTATCAAGTCTATCCTCAGACTCTGCATCCGCAGCACCAGCGCAATCGGACAGCGCACGTTCATTATTAAATCGTTTACAAACTCCTAGTCCTTAATTTTTATAACCTCTGCGGAACGAATTTTTATCTTTCCCAAGAGGCTTGTTAAAAATATTGGGATTTAACTGGCAAAAAGTCGAGATTTTAGCTAATTTATAGTCCTCTTCTCAGTTCGTTTCTGACTATATCGAATGCAGATTGGTTTTCCCGTAGGGTAATGTTTTTCGATTGAAAGACATTACGCGAAATAAGCCCGCGCAGCATATTTCAAAATATGTGAACAGGCGAATGAGTAAGTTTAAATGCCTTGCGAACGGCATTTTGCGTGAAAATTCATATACGTTCGGTATATTTATTTCATACATAATGTTCATTGTATGAATGAGTATTAAATATTGTCGTTGCGCCTTCTGGATCGACTATCATCATCGCGAGGACTTCATGACGTCACAATTAAAAGTGCGTATTGCTCTTAAGGAACGAGAGGCTATCGATCAATTTGAATCGGGGC
>JAZKFP010000293.1:0-6454 GCA_040386355.1 Pseudomonadota bacterium
ATCGTATTAACATTCCATCAGGTATTTGCCCTTTTAAGCCAAATTTAATTTGATGTAATTTTCGATTAATGCCTGGCAGCGTAACTTCTTCGTCCAATGTTACCCAATAAGAAATTGGTTCAAATCTTCTACCTTGAGTTCCAATCAATCGTTGTACTTTAATTTGATGGGTTTTAGATACGGTATTTATTTGTGCATTGCTTGGCTGAGCTGTATTGAAGTTCCCATTATTTTCGATGAGATTTTGTTTTGAATTATTATTGACAGGTTCAGAATTGGAGGCTGTTAAATTAATAATGCTTTGTCCTACAGGCTTTATTTTAAAGCCCTGAGCTGCATAACAGAATTCAGGCCGATGTACGGCTGTAGCTTCTGATCCTTGATCACTACCATAAGCAATAGAGAACATTACTCGCTGTCCATCAGAATTAATATAGGTACGAGCTAAGATTGAGGAATACAAAACATCCAATTTATCTTGTAATTCAGGATTGGGTAAAATCGGCATTACACTTTTATCAATTGTCCAATCACTAAATTCTTTAGGAATATGTTTTTCTAAATTAATAGCAGGTTTTGAATCGGCCAAACGTTCCGTAGGTTTAAACTCTTGAGAAAAGATTGCAATAATAACCATTGAGAGAAAAACAAATACTGCACGATACAATAATGTTTTCATTTGATTATTTGAGCTGAAACTTTCTTTACTGAGTTGCAATTTTAAAACTCCATTATGTTTTAGTCGTAGGTTTAGAAGGAAACCATCGCCCTAAAACACCATCAACAACAAAAATTAAGATTAAAGCAGAAACAAATAAAACCATTCCAGCAAATCCGTGCAAAAAGCCTTGACCTGCTTCATCACCAAAGTGGTAAGTAATTAAAATTAAAGCAATTACCCGAATCACATTTGCTGTAAAAGAAATTGGAATTATTAAAATTGCTAAGACTGTATTACGAGTGATAGAAACATGGCCCATTAAATTCATGTATAACAGACCTAATGCTTCCAAGGTAAACATCGTATGCAAGCCAGCACAGGCATCAGCAACCAATAATTGATAAGGACCAACTTGTAAAATAACTCCCATCCGAGCAATGGGATAACCCAGATTAAATAATAGAAACTCAGCAACGTAAGACACACCAATCTTCAGTGGAACTGTGATTGCTTGAACAAATATTCCAGGAAGAGGAATCATAAAAATAAGAAAGAAAATAGGAAACCATATTACTTTTAAAGCGGCAGGTCCGCGAAATAAAAGAATGAGACTAATTAAAAGTGGAATCAGAGCAGCAACTTCAAATTGGATAATTGCTTGAGAGCGACCTAAAAAATAGCACGCTAACCCGGCAATAAATATTGTCATTCCTGACAGAAGCGCGGGTATAACTGCAATAGATTTCATTTGTGGAAGCTTTCGATACATTAACCATATCGCTACCACAAATATAATTGGGCCATGCGCTTGTTCTTCACCAGCCCAAACCGTTTTAAATAAGTTCGACGCCGTTGGTATAAACAACGCTAATAAACCAAATCCAATCAGAGCCCAAATAAACTTTTCAATCAGCTCAGGAGATTTTGCAAATGGATATGACGATTGAACATTCATAAAAAAACTACATATGCATTTAAAAACTAAAGTGCACTATTCCAATTCAAACGGCAAATCCAACATTATTAAAATGCTTAATTCATTTGATTAAGAATAGTACCTACTACAATAGAGCCGGATTGTGATAAAGACTGGTTTAATGCACGAACTGCATTAGAGCGAGTTTCATTACAACGAGTCACAATAACCGTACCACCTGCACGCGCTGCAAGAGTTTGTGAATCTGCATAATTACCGCTAGCAGGTGTATCAATTAAAATTACATCATATTGAGTTGTAAGCTCATCTAACAACGTAGTGAAGCGTGGACGGCCAATTAATTCTTGTGGGTTAGGTGGCTGCGCACCTGCTGACAAAATAGATAAATCTAATAATCCGTCGATTCGTTGAATATTATCTCCATGCGACCGACCAGAAAGTAACGCTGATAAACCAAGTTGATTATTAATTCCAAAAAGTCGGTGTTGACATGGATGACGCAAATCAGCGTCAATAATTAAAGTACGCTCACCTAATTGAGAAAAAACTACCCCTAAATTTGCTACTAACCAGGATCTTCCATCCCCACGATGTGGGCTCGTAAATGCAAGGCTGTAGCGACGATCTTTCAAACTAATTTTATTTTGAGTATTTTCAGTAACTGCACTTTGAATATTTTTAAAATGTAGAGGAGGATTTAAATTTGAATTCCTTTTTGGTTCAATTGAATTAAACCAACGCAGCATAAGTTGACTTCGTATTGCACGGAGTACTTCAACCTGCGGAGAAAACGGATTATATGCAGCAACTACATGATGACTAACACGACTTTCACCAGCATATAAATAAGGGTAATTAAATTGTGCTGACAATGCATAAGCAATATCTGCATCGTTTAACAATTTTAAATTTTTGGCAGCATCGCCAAAACGCAAACCTTTTTCGCGTTGTAAACGCAAAATTCGTTCAACATCATCTAATTTTAATTTACCAGCATCAATTAAAATCGCACCGATTGATCGAGTGCTAGATTTTGAAGCTACAGATGTAGGTACGCTCATTAGGAATTATCCTCCAATTGCAAAAATGCTCTTTGCAAAATGCCTTCTAAATTATTTACGCGGCTAAAGGAACAACGCCCAACACCGGAGCATCAACCAATTGACTTAAATCTTCTATTCCACGCACTCGTTGATCGACTAACTCTAATAAAAGAGCAGCGCTCAGTCCAAGTAACGTACCAATAAACAAGGCTATTAATAAATTAATGGCAAAATTTGGACTTGAGTATGTAAGAGGTGGTGCTGCTGCTGTTAATACCGCAACATTCGTCTGTTGAGTCTGACTTTCAAGATTGCTTTGTGCTTGGCGCTGAGCTACTAAATCATACGATTGTTTTGCCGCTTCCACATCACGCTGTAGAACAGCGATTTGATCTCGCTGCGCCTTAAGTTGTAACACTCGTTTTTTTTGAGTTTCAAATGCAGAGCGCAATTCGCCAACACGTGCAGAATCTACCCGATTTGAGGTTCCAATAGAGCTGATAATTCTTTGACTTTCACTATTTATTTTTGCTCTTAATGATTTTATTTCTGCTTCAACCTGTGCATAGTCTGGATGGTTTCTGCCTACCCGACCCGTTAGTTGTTCGAGTCGTGCTTCACTACGTGCAAGATCAGCTTTTAAACCTTGTACTAAATCGCTTTGTAGAATTTCAGGTAGAGAATCAATTGCAGCAGATTCTGATTTACGAGAACCGCTATCCATTCGTTGACCTTCAGCAACAACTAATTGACTTGCTATTTCAGAGAGTCGAACGTTTTCCATATCAAGACGTTCATCACTTGCGACAATACCATTTTTAATTTGATAATCAGACAGTCGCTTTTGAGCAGCCTCAACAGAAGCACGTAATGGAGTGCTTTGTTCTTCAAACCAACGAGCGTATTGACGAGCAGGCTCAACTTTTAATTCGAGATTAATATCGATATAGGCTTGTGTATACGCATTAGCAACTGCTGCCGCAAACTGCGGATCAGCAGCAGTATAAATAATATTAATTACATTACTGTCACGAGAAGGCTGAACTGTTAAGTTAGTTTTCAACAATTCTGCAAGCCAAACTTTAATATCGCCTTTACCTTCAGTAACTTCTTGCCATTGCTGACGCGTAGCTTCAGCTTCATCCAAACGAAGTAATTCAACAACTTTTTTGGCAACACGCGTTGATTGTATAACATCCATCTGAGTGACCATGTAATTCAGGGTCATATTTCCCGGCAAGATGACTCCTAAAATTGGATCAGGAGTTTTGGTATCAATTACAACAGATGTTTGAGCCGAATACTCTTTAGGTAAGAACAAACTTACAACTAAAGTGGTAACCATCACGAGCGTCAAAACACCGAGTATGACTAACCAACGTGCTTTTAAGATTTGAAAAAGTTGCTGTAAAGTCATAAATAATTCCGATCTTAGAAAATGCTTTCTTTGATGTATACAACATCATCTTGACGAATTTCATCCTTTAAAGTTGGCTCAATTATTTTGAGCTGTCCTTTTGTATTACGACGATGTAGCTGCAATCCGCGTAAAGTTCCACGCTGATTTAATCCACCGGCTAATGCTAAACCCTGCATAATACTCATATTGCGATTTAATCGAAATGAACCTGGGCGTTGTACTTCACCATAAATATAAAATACTGGTGCACGTTCAACATAAACAATGTCACCAGACGCAAGCGGTAAGTCAGGCTCAGATCCTCGAATAAAAAGATCATTGGTGTCAATTGGACGACGAATCATTTTTCCTTCACGTAAACCAATAAGCACAACAGAATCAGAACCTTCAGGAGAAATACCTCCAGCAATTGCTAGGATGTCTGAAATGCGTAAATCTGTAGTTTCTAAGGGATAACGACCTGGGCGATTAACACTGCCCAATACTGCAATTTGATTACCACGAATTTGCATTAATAAAATGCTTACTTGCGGTTCAACTACAAAGCCGCCACTGCGTAGACGAGAAGCAATTTCACGTTCAGCCGCTTGCAAACCTAAGCTACCAACTCGCACAGAACCAACTAAGGGGAAAGTAATGCTGCCAGCTTCAGAAACACGAGTTTCTGTTGTTAAATCTGGATTTTGAAATACAGTGACGCGAATGATATCGCCTGAAGAAAGCACATACTCTTCGGAGTTAGCTTGCGCCTGACTATTGATGCTCAAAGTCATAATTAAAAACGTAGATAGGAATGTAATGAATCCACTCAAAGTTCGAAAAATCGTCATGCGTAAGCCCATTTACCGTTGTTAGTTTCTATTGTTCAAATGCATTAATAGTGCTGTAAGCGATTCAAGGTAATCACCAACCCTAATTGAATGCCATGTTTTACAGGAAAATCGATTTATGAAAAAGCCCTTCTTGATGCTATAAATCAAATAAATTAATTGAAACCTTTTAATCCACGTTGAATTGCATCTTCACCCAAATCATCTTTTTTCGCAGTCGGTTCATCTATATTTGTATTTTCCTTTTCAACAGTTTGATTTTGTTCAGAATTTTCTACATCTGTGGAAAGTGTTTGTGCTTTGGATTTATCAACAGGTGAAAATTCTCCAAAATAACGGATGTCAGCCTGACTTCTTAGACGTTTAAGTTCATTTGTGGCAGCTTCAGCTTTTTTTTGTGACATCAAAAAATATTCGATGCGAGGAATCGAATTCTTCTCATCTAATGGTTGATCTCTTACCGCTGCAAGATGTATCAAAACTAAACCAGAAGGACTTGATAAAATCCCAGTTTGGCCGGCTTGCATTTTATGTAGTTGCTTTAATGCTGCCATAGGCAAACTTTCAGCAGCCTTAGTTCCACCAGATGGAACGAAAGCAATATCATTTTCCCGTAACCAGGACATGATTTGATTCATATTCTGAAGTTTGTTTAAAGAATCTTTGATTTCAACTTTGCGTTCTTCTGAAACACTAATTCTCAACTCTTGCAGAGAATATATTTTGCGCTGCGAAAAAAGTTCAGGATTATCTCGATAGAAAGTGCGCATTTCTTCGTAGGTAGGTTTAGAAACATTTGCAATCATCTGCTCAAGATAAATCTTCGCTAACATTTCTTGACGTGCAGCATCAAGGGCCATTACAACTTGAGGATCTCGATCAAGCTTTTTTTCAGCTGCTTGTTGCACAAGTAATTCTTGATCAATTAATTTATCCAACACTGCATTACTTGCTTCTTTTAATTGCTCAGGATTTATATTTGGAGCTTGACCTAGTGCCTGATTAATTTGATGAACTGTAATTTCGGTTGATCCAACACGAACAGCGGTTTGAGTATTGCTCGAGGCACCTTTTTCTGAAGGCTCGTCTCCACATCCTACAAAGAGAATCAGAGTTACAGAAAGTAAAAGTCCACGTGAAATTTTAGAATTAAACATTTAAAACTACTCCAGACTTTCGCTGAATTACTTATTAACCAATACAATCACTGACCGCATAAATATTACTTTTCAATTCTGTCGGCCTAATAAATTATTCAATTTTTGAGTGCGGGACATGGGAAACAATTAGGAATCCAATTATGCCATAGGGAATGTTTGCTGTGGTACTTCTTCTTAATAATCGTCGTGAGGGAGTTCACGCTTTGGAGAAAATTTTGATACTAAAATGAAATAAGAACATTTTCTATTTGATTTTACAATTTTTGAATAAAAAACGCCGCTTAATTTGTAAGCGGCGTTTTTTTATAAAATCACTAAATAAAGATTTAGTGTGGATTTAATTACTGCGCCATACGACGACGAGCAACAAAACCAACTAAACCTAAACCAGCAAACATCATTG
>JAZKFP010000294.1:0-15834 GCA_040386355.1 Pseudomonadota bacterium
AAGACATCTTAAAGTATATGCTTTTATTGATACAAATATATTTTTAGATTTTTATCGGTCTCAGAATGAAACTACTTTATCTTTATTGAAAAAACTTGAAAGTGTAAAAGAAAATATAATATGCACATATCAGGTGGAAATGGAATTTTTAAAAAATAGGCAAAAATTAATAGTTGAGATTTCAAAAGAGTCAAAACTAGACATTAATTGCGGTCTACCTGCAGTAATGCATGATAGTAATTTAAATTTAGTACTACAAAAGCATAAAGACGAATTAGATAAAAGAAAAAGAGAGTTAAAAACAAGAGTGAGTAATATTATAACAAAACCATCACTTTATGACCCAATTTATAAATCTCTAGAATCAATTTTCAAAAGCGAAAATAACCATGTATTAAAAAGAGATATGATAATACGTCGTAAAATAAAACGTCTTGCTTGGCGCCGTTTTATGTTGGGTTGTCCACCAAGAAAATCTAGTGATACATCTATTGGTGATGCGCTCAATTGGGAATGGTTTATACACTGTGCTGAAAATTATCCTGGAAAATATATTATAGTTTCAAGAGATTCAGACTACGGCATATCTTATAATGATAAGTATCATTTAAACGATTCACTAAAATTAGAATTTCGCGAACGAGTTGGAAAAAAATCTATTACCTACACGACAAAACTTTCTGAAGCACTTAAGATGATGGAGGTGCCCATAACGCGTGCAGAAGAAAAAGTTGAGAATGAGCATAATTTGAAAAAAATTAATTTAATAGATGGTCTCGACAAAGAAAATGTAAATGAAAAAATACAAGTTAAAATTGAAGATATAATAAAACATCTCCTTTTGGATTAGAACAATATTATATATAGCTCTATATAATAGATTAATACATTATAATATTTTTGCTTAAATTTGAATTTGAAGTGTTTATTTCTAGTATTTGTTAAGCTAAAAAAATTATTAATTTTTAATGTTAAAGAGATATTTTATACAAGTATTTTTCATTATTTATTTATAATCTGTCTCCTATATTCCATAAGAGTGTTGGTCGGGCGGCAGTCAGATAAAAATAAAAATTTAGAACTATTTTATGTAAACTAGATCAGATAAATTATTCAAGTATATTTGGCTTTTCAACGGATTTGCCTTATTCCTAGGGTTTACCGTTGGTCTTTTTGGGATAGTCATTCTAATCTTCGGCTCAGCTGGTAACTCCCATAAAAAGGTTAGAGAAATTGCCGGCAAGAATTTAGCATTTTCCTCCTTAATAATGAGTGAATTTTCTCCAGTTATGGGTACTTCATTATTGTTCGCACCTCTCAATCCCAAAACAACATATATGAGCTCAACCCAAGCTTTGGTGTTTATGAATTAAGATATTGTTTATTTTTTGATTCATAAACGCACAAGATAAACTGGCTTCTAAATGAAAATAGCGAAACAATTAGAACTCTCAAATTTTAACATTCCATATGAAATGTTAAAATGATGCAGCTTACACAACATGTGAAGCGTCAAAATTTACAGCAGCTTTGATATTGGAACTTTAGGCAGACAATTTTGATTTAAAAACAGAAGTGATCGGGAAACGACGTATTGCAATCGCTAAAGCGGATGGAACGAATTTACGTCACCTCGTAAAAGGAGTCGATCGAATACAGGATATTTATTCAATTGACGCCACCAAGACTCTTGTATTTTACATGAAAGCGGGCACAGTCAGCTATTTAGATATCGATCCTCAAAAGCGAGTTGTACGTTCTGATGACAAACTATCTATAATAAAGTGATTACGCTTACTCAGGATAAATTAGTAATACTTTATCGCTGTTCTTGATCTTCAACATTATTGCCAAGAGTAAGTGGTGAATTTGTATTCTCTAATTCCTCAGCAATTTTTGTGGTGATTAAATGCCTCTCAGTTTGTAATATCGGCATCTTTTTAACAAATTCAAAAATATCTTTCGATAAATTTTTATCTTCTTCTTTGTCGCTTTGATGTAATTCCTTCGCAGCGGTCAACCACATTTTACGTACCAGAGTTTGTCGAGTTTTTATTTTAGGTTCCCATGGTTTTACAGACAATGATTTGCCTTGTTGTCGCTCGTTTAGTTCGTCAATCGCCTGTTGAACTTTCGATGAATAAATTCTAGGTGTAAGCCCACGCTTGCGAAGTGTTTGAACTACTTGCTGTTCTTTTTTGCGAACAATGCCACGAACAAAACGGGGAGTGGCTTCCGCAATTAATCCTTGTTGCCGCAATTGTTCTGCAAAGAGTTCACGCCATTGCTGTGGCTCGCCTTTTTTGACATGCAAACGTTTACCATCAAATCCCAAAGCTTTTACTGTTAAATGCACATGCGGGTGATCGACGTCGGTATGTAATGCAAAGACATATTGGTGGTTGAGACTAAATTGTTTTTTTGCAAAAGCACGAGAAGCATTTTTAACGGCTTTTTCATCGGTGCATTTGGGCATGGATAAAACAATGTTGGTGGTATCGCGAGTATTGAAATGACGCTTGCCTTGATCATGCATCCAATCCGCATGCAATTTTTCAAGTTCGATTGAGCTCTGAATTATTTCGCCGCGTTCATTTTCAAGTGAAATATCGCCCTGGCGGCTGATGTATTCTAAATGGGCTCTAACATGGTCTGAACCTTTAGCATGTCCACTAATTTTTACCATTACTTCAGTTGCATAACTTGTGATGCGTTGAATACGGTTTCGAATATCGGAAGTGGTGTTGCGTTTAAAGCGAACGCTTCCTGCAAGTAGATTCTGTAGCGCTGAATATCCTGAGTGGTTCAAGAGAAAGGCTTCCTTGTCATTTCTATTTGTTGATAATGACTATCTCAAAAAGCTATACCAAACACCAGTAATTTGGGAATAACATACTACATTTCACGAATTTAATTTGCTGGATATAAATAATCCTGGATGCAATTTCTGTTTCAGCGTTGGTTTATGTTTAATTAGTTTTGTATAGCTGAGCTATACAATTTCATTGAAAATTAAACTTGTAATTGGTTTAATAAAGTTCTATTTTGTATAGTATGACTATACATATTAAAGGAAAGCTAAACCAGCTTGAAAAAGCACTTCCCGAAGGACTTCTTGTCGATGCAGCATGGCTGGAACGAGAAGGGTATTCGCGCGCGCTTCGCAACCAGTACGTTTCTGCAGGATGGTTAGAAAAACCAACACGCGGAGTTTTTCGGCGTCCTCGCGGTTCGGTTGGTTGGGAGCAAGCTGTAATTTCTTTACAGACACTACTCGGGCATGCGGTATCGGTCGGTGGACGCACGGCTTTAGATTTGCAGGGGTATGCGCATTATTTATCGCCTGTACAAAAAACAGTGCATCTTTATAGTGATAATAAGCTGCCTGGTTGGTTGCATCAATTGCCGCTGGAACTGGATTTTTTGACCCATAATCGACGGCGTCTATTTCCCTCGCGTGTACTGCCTTCTGTAAAAATAACCTTAGATAAAGCCTTGTTGGATGAAGGGAAAATGTTGGAGCAAGGACTGCGCATCAGTAACTGGGGACAGTGGGATTGGCCGCTCGTTTTATCTACTCCTGAGCGCGCTTACCTGGAATTACTCGACGAATTGCCCTTAAACGAAACCTTTCATATGGCGGATGTCATGATGGAAGGAATGAGCAGCCTGAGTCCTCGGCGTTTGCAATTTCTTCTGGAAAACGTCCAGAGCGTAAAAGTTAAACGCCTATTCTTTTTTTTCGCGCAACGGCATAACCATCCATGGCTAAAGCGTATTAAGAAAAATAAAGTTGATCTCGGACACGGCAAACGTGCGTTAGTGAGTAGTGGAAAGCTTGATCCTGAATTTCTAATTACTATTCCCAAAGAATTTGCCCAGGAAGTACGTAATGACCTATAGGGACGTATACCGGAAGCAGGTTGAATTATTAATTCAAACTTTGCCTCATGTAGCCAATGAAAATTGTTTTGCACTTAAAGGCGGTACTGCGATTAATCTTTTCATTCGAGATATGCCACGTTTGTCTGTAGATATTGATCTTACGTATTTGCCGATAGCAGACCGACCTACTTCTCTTGCCGCGATTGATTTAGCGTTAAAGCGTATTGCTGAAAACATTCGACAATCTAAAAGCAACGTCAAGGTCATGGAATCTGCGCCAAGTACGCAAGCGGAAATTACCAAACTAATTGTGCGTGCTCATGATAGAACCCAGATAAAGGTTGAAGTTACTCCCGTTTTGCGAGGCTGCGTTTATGAGCCTCAAATTATGGCGGTATCTGCAAAAGTTGAAAATCAATTCGGATTTGCAGAAACGAATGTACTTTCCTTTGAAGATCTTTATGCCGGAAAGATTATGGCTGCACTTGATCGACAACATCCGCGAGATTTATTCGACGTGCATTTATTGCTGGAAAATGAAAAGATTTCAGATAATTTAAGAACAGCACTGATTGCCTATCTCATTAGCCACGACCATTCGCCACATTCACTCCTTGATCCTGTGCTGCGAGATATTTCCCAAGACTTTGAGCAAAACTTTGTCGGTATGACAGATGAGGTTATTGAGCTTAATACGTTAATTGATGCGCGGAGCAGATTAATTACCGATGTTACCGACAATATGCCTGAGCACCATAAAGAATTTCTTATTTCTTTTTATAGCCGAAAACCCGATTGGGAATTAGTAGGGCTCAGAGAGATTGCTGAACTTCCTGCGGTTAAATGGAGAGAGCTAAATCTTGACCGGACCGGTGAAGGTACAAAAGAAGAACTTGTTAGAAAACTAAAAAAAGTAATATACAACCGATGATATTTTGGATTTTCAATTTGCATCAAAAAAAATTACGAGTAATCATCCCATACAAAATAAAATAATGTGAAGCGCTTTAGTTTTCATCTGAAATTGCATTGGCGTACTAATTTTTAAATTGGCTTAACGGCTTCGCTTATTTTATCCCACTGCTGAATTCATCCAATATCTTTTTTGTAGTTCAAACTTTTATGCACGACCCTCGAAACTTTTTCTCGATGGGCATCGATATGTGACGATAGTTTCAAAATATCGTGCTGGGTAACAGTAGCGTTTAACTGTGCATTCAGTGCTTTTGCTATTTGGTTTAGATTGCGTCCAATCGCGGCCAATTCACGATTCGATTCGCGTAACGCGTTCACTTCTTCTTGGGTAAAAATCGCCTGATTATTAAGTTCAAGCTGGACCAGATTATTCAGCCATGCCGTACGGTTGGCATAGCCTTCTTGCTGTGCTCTCTGTTGAATTGCGGCATGATCTTTTTCACTTAATCGAACCGTTATTTTTTCGGATTTTGGAAAGGATTTTGTGCCCGATTGAATCGGTAATTGACTCGCCATAATCTTCTGCAACATCAGCCCGAGCATGTCAGATTCTTTCTGATTATTTTTTTGACAGAACGCTTTCCAAGCTTCTTTTTGTTCTACAGTAAGTCGTTTTTCAATGCGTGGCATAAATGCTTTTAGGCCTTTTAGTGAGAGGTGAAAAAAGGGATTTTGAAATAAAATGCCGGCAAACGCCAGCGGCTTGCGAATCCTGCACTTTCCTTTTTCACCTCTTTTTTCTTCGTACGTACGAAGTTTTTAAATAAACAGCCGGTAGCGATTTTAAATACTAACGCGCCTTAGCAGGGCTTGTTGGCCATGAATTGCGTATGAACAGACTGCGCTAGTTCACTTGCAATGCATGGCTTCGAAACAAGCATTAAGAGCACGCATAACCCTAAACATTATTCCGCTTCCACAATCGCAATTAACTGAATATCAGCCAGATCAATTTCTACCACATGCGCATCCTTTTCATACCGAATCCAAGCTGTGCCAAATGTCGATTTTAAATCCGACAGTAATTCAGCAGGTTCATCGTTATGCAAAATTTTAAGGCACGGTTTACGATATTTTGTGGATGAGGAATATTCAATATTTTCTGAAACAGTGGGTTGAATTTCTTTTGATGTGGTTTTTAATTTTTCACAAAATTGCCGCACCTGAGCTGTTGAAAATTCACCCTGTGGCCGTCGGCAAAAGCTTTCTATTGCTTGCGCATGTTTTGTGTACGAGCGCTGTAAGAGAGCAAGAGCCTGAATGGAGTGGCAGCGACCGGAGTCGTATAGATCCCGAATACAATCAGCCAAATCAAAAAATAACGCGTGATCAGAAATAAACGAAGCTGTCTTTCCCAGCTGTTCAGCAATAGTCGATTTTTTGTCACCCAGCTCTAATCGCCTTTTAATAAAATGCGCCATCTCTAAAGGACTTAATTCAGCACGTTGAATATTATCTACTGCGTTATCGTAATCGTCCGCATTAAGATCAATAAAAGCTGGTACCTCGCTTAAACCAATTTTTTGAGCGGCGCGAAATCGTCGATGGCCTGCATTAATAATATATTCACCGACTTTGTCAGGATGTGGTTTTAAAGATAACGGGCTTTTAATACCACGGGGTTTTCCGGTAGTAGGATGCATCGCTGTGATGGATCGAATGAGTTCTTGTAATTGCGCCCCATCAAAAATCATGCGGGAGTTGTGTTGATCTTCGTGAATATGGTTTAACGGAATCATCATCACTTTATTCGCAACAGCCGTAGGGGGCTGCATTAAATCGCTAAAATTAAAATCATCTAGAGCGCTCAGTGAAGTCAGTTTCGTTTTCATGCGGCAATGGTTTCCATTTTTTCAAAAATAAGATTGAAGGCGTCTTGAAATTCTTTGGCCGCTTCGCGGGCGGCTGTTTTTTTCAATTGCCAAACGGGCAAACCTGAGGCCAACGCTTCAGGAATCGATGAACGCATGCTAATGCGCGCGGGTATAATGAGATGCGCATAATCCTCTAGCAATTTAAGAATATTGCCTTTTTGAATTTCAGAACGCGCATTAAATCGATTGGCAAGCATTCCTAAAAACTGCAAATTTAAATTCCATTTTTGTTTAACACCGTAAATCGTTTGCAGCATTTGATGCACACCATCGATGCTGTATTCTTCAAGCTCTATCGGTGACAACACGAAGTCCGCTGCAATTAAAGCCGAAGTCATTCGAATGCCCAGCGTGGGAGGGGTGTCAATCACACAATAATCAAAATGGTCTTTGAGATTGTGTAATTGGCGTTTGAAATACGAAATTACCGCAACGTCAGCCCGTTCTAAATCTGCCAACTTAATATCCGCAGCAATCAGCGTTATGGTATTTTCGGAACGAAAGGATAAATCGTTATTTAGAAACAGCTGGCTTGATAGCAGTGAAGAAATACAGCCGCTTTTCAGTAACGTTTTTGTGGAATTGGCTTGTGTGTCTAAATCAATAAAGAGAACCCGATTGTTTTTTTCGTGAAAAGCCATTGCTAAATGCGTTGCAATGGTAGATTTTCCAACTCCGCCTTTTTGATTAGCTAGGACAATAGTTTTCATTGAGTTCCTAAAATTTAAATAAAATGCAGATGAGTGAGCTTGTTGAAAGAAAAGCTTAAATGTACGTATTCCCTTGAATTAGCTCAATAGAACTTGAGGTTAATATCGATATATTAAACGAATAAAAAAAATGCAAAAGGTATGCGTGAACCTTAAGCATTTTTATTGTTTAAATTTTAATCAATCCAACGTGCAATAAGTTGAGATTCAACATGTTCCATGGCGTAATCTTTTAATTGATCATAATAATCGATTATTTTTTGATCTTCTGCTTCCCACGTAAGCCGATTTAATGCAAACAAATTGACGCCAAGACTTGCTGCTTCAGTACTCATAATCGATTCAAAATAATTGCCGGCACTAAGAATGTTTAATGACGTTTCTTTAGCGTATTGCATAAAAAATCCGCCGTTCGATAAGGTATAAAATTCCCAATACCCACCTTGGTAATCTTTGCAAAACAATTTCATGTATTGATACACCAATATTTCATACGCTAAAAAATATTTTCCTAATTTTTTAAATAAAAATCGTGTGCGATTGGGGCCGATAATTAAATTTTTAGTGATGGTTTGGTTCATGGTTTTTTTTCCTAGTGTTATGGGTGCGCATGCACCCGGACTAGGCCGGCGCCGATGAGCGCCTAAATGGCGTCAAGATGCGAAATCGAGGAGGGGGATCACCCGATCTGCACAAGCGCAGTGCGGAAGATTGGGGAAACCTCGAGATCGCCTCGTCTTGGTCTTGACGCCATAGGCAAGAGCTTTTAAAACACACATTTCACTAAAATAAATCGCGTGTATTTTACGAAATAAATGATTGAATCAATCACAACTGCTACATACAACCAACCCAATCGCGTCTACACGGTTATATTTCCGACCCATTTTTGATTCGGTGCTGTTGCTGAAAAATCATGTGCTAATCGATTCACAGCTATGGGGAACGGATGATTCGAATCGGTGGTACGTTTAAATTTCTTAGAATGTCTTGCCCATATATTCAGCGCTTTCATGCGTTTTTCAATACGCTTATGATTAATTGGCTTACTGATATCGCGCAATGCATCTGTAATACGCGGTGATCCATACCGCGCTTTATGCGCCGTAAAAATAAAACTATTTTCTGATCTAATGCTTCACGGTATTGCTGATGCACACTGGATGTACGAGTAAGCCCGCTGTAATAGGCGGATCGTGAGATGCTCAACACACGGCATTGCGTTTTTTGAACTTCCACCCAATTAATGGACATCCTTAATCAGGAGAAAAGAGTTGTTACAAAAACTTTTTCACTTGTTAAAGTCTGTTGAAAACGATCCCTTTAATCTGCAAATATAAGCAATTGATTTATAAGAACTAATAAGGGAAAGCCATTTATTGATAGGATTATTTGTGCAATTTCCACCAAAAAATAATGTAGAAATTGTCAAGATTAAGTTGAATTTTGAATGTAGAATGCGCTCCAGATTTAAACTGATACAAAGCTACACATTAAGTTACACAGATGTATTAATGAGCAAGTTGGGAAGGGTAGTACTAATCTGTAGCTGGTTTAATACAGGCTTATTTCATAGTATTAAAATAAAAATTATTCTAATAAAATTAATATTTATTCCGCACCTAGCAAATCCCTAACCAATTTAAATGCAACTGTTTTAACATGGATTAAATTAATTCTAATCCATGTTAAAACAGTTTTTTACTTAGTTTTTTAATTGGAGTAATTGAAAATGATTAAGGGTTTAAATCAAGCCGCTAATGCGCCTACACAAGTTCTGAATTCAAATGGAATAGGCCAACAACAACCTCGAGGTAGAGTTGAAAGCGCAGAAGGTCTAAACAGACCAGGAAATAGTTCACACTTAGAAAGTGTCAAAACTAATCATACAATTTCAACTGAAATACTAAACGGCTTGCAAACTATGGCGAGACCTATAACAAAAATAAAAAATATTGCAGAAATTCTTAAAAAAATAGATGAAGTATATGGAGCAGCAACAGAATTAACATGTCATGGTCAATTCTCTGGCGATGCATTAGATCGCCGTATTCTTGCGAAGGCCTATGGATATGCACTTCTTGATTTTATAAAAAACGTTGCATCAAAAGATGAGGATATTGCTCTTGAGGGAGTAATGCTGGGCAGAATTCCAGAATCAGAAATAGTTGATGCGACTAACGATGGAAGTCGTATTCAAGCGATAGTTTTAATGCTGGATAAAATACCATTCTATTTGTTGAATGTAGGGAGTAACACTGAATTATCTGTGGTAATAGATAATAGTTTTTTTAATTTAGGATGTTATAGAAGTGAAAAGGTTGATAAAGCCCATCTTTCTGTAGTTAGCCTGGAAAATCGAAATCTGGGATATGAAGTTTTTATTTCTAATAAAAAAGCTCTTAAGGATATTAATACTTTTAATGCTTCTGAAGCTCAAAGTGTACTTAAAATAAAAAATAAAGCAGTTAGGCTTGTATGCGACCAAATGTCACTTAAGAATGATATTTTTGCAGAGTTACTTGCTTCTGAAATGTACGATGAAGACGATCCATTATTTAGTTCTACTGTTAATAAAATGAATCAATACCGTGCAATATGTGATTTAACTGAATTGCAGCTCTATGAATCTCCAAACTTATTTAGAGATATTCAAAACCTGCACAATGCAACCATTATATCTAACAATCTATTTCAAACTCAGGATAATAAACACTGTGATATAGATGGATTTATTTCTGCACCATATACTACAACTTACACAGATCTAGACGAAATTTTTCTTTCAGCTATTGAATCAGGAGACCTTGTCAAGGCTAAGCGTTTATTAGGGAATATAAACATTAATACAGTAGATAAATTTGGAAATTCCGCATTATTTTCAGCATGCTATGCAGGTAATACAGAAATAATAAATTTTCTTGTTAAAAACAATGCTGATGTTAATCACAAAAATAATAAAGGAATAACTCCATTAATTGCAGCGGCACATAGCAACAATCCTGAAACTGTACGATGCTTAATTTATTTAAATGCAGATGTTCAAGCAAGTATTAACTGGGCCAAAAATCAAACTAATCCAATTTCATTTCAATCTATTATTAATTTACTTGAAGAAGAATTATGCCGCTTTCAATTCCAACAACGGCAAAGTTTAATTCATGTGCTTTTATCTTCTAATGTAACACCAATTGTAATTGCTAAACGAGTCGATGAATTCATTCTCTCCAATGATTTATCAAATAGCTTTAATGTTCAATTAGACATTAATCAGATTGATAAATTACGTTCAGTATTAGAAAATAGTCAGGTTTTCACTCGACAACAAGCGGATCAATTAGAAGCGATTCATGTTGATTGGCAGGCTTTATTTAAAGGTTTGGAAGGCTTAAACGATCAACAAAAATTGTATTTTCAAGCCTTCGCCAGTGGCTTAAGTCAAGCTTATTTATTATCGAAAATTATTCCTTCTGGAATGTTAGAAGTTATTAATCCAGGAGATACGCATTTAGAGCATGCAGGTTGGGACGCAGCCAAAGCCGCAATGACAATGGCCATGCCAAAGCTCGTACGAGGTGCTGAAAAAATTGCAAGTGAAATTCCATTTGCAGGATTAGCGGTATCTGGAGCAACGAGTTTATATTTGTACCATATGGAAACTAAGGTGCATAACCGTCAGGTATTAATATCCGAATGCGTAATCAACGAATTATCAATGAATTTGTTTGCCAACAAACTAGCACGTTCGTTGGTCGCACATTCATCCTATCAAACTTTACTGTCTGAATTAAATGACAAAGCATTAGAACAGAAAAATCCACAGCGATTTAGACGATTAATTCAAGTTAAAAACACTGTCATAGACGGTTTAGAAAAGTTTAATTTAAAAGCGCGTTCGGAGTTTAATAATCCAATTGGATATCAAGCGATTCAGGATGTTGCACAAGTTTTAATGCAAATGGGAAAACATCAAGCTTTACGTAGCGCATTGCAAAATCAACAAACTGATGATGCGGTTGCGATTATGTGTGATCTGTTGATTGATCCATCCACTGCAAATGTCCCAAGCAAGCTGAGTCTTGTACAAACGACCACCTCACAAACTATTTTACATTCGTATACTTCTACACAAATTAATTCCAATTCACAGCCTAATGTTGATCCAAAAGAATTTGCGCAAATGAAAGAGCAGCTTTCTACAATTGCCGCAACAATTGAGCATTTTAAGCCGAATGAATCAACTAGAAGGACGCACTTAACAGGATTGACGGAAAGAGACGGTAATCAATTAAAATTGAAACTGGTGCAAATCAAGAAAGTTCAAGAAGACATTAAAGAGGCTCAGGCATTATTTGGGGATAGAACACAAGGTGGTGTCGATATTGAAACATTAATGACACGGGTTATTAATGATTTAGATGGTCTTTTAAAAGAACATATACCATATAGACATGATTTTGCCGCCCTTTTAGAAAGAATGGATGAAATTGAAAACATAGCGTTGAAAACTAGAGAAGATATCCAATCGAGAACTAGGAGACCTTCATTTTTAAATCCTATTCGAATTCAGGGTCATCAAAGTGTTCGTCAGTTAGAAAAAATAGTAGTTGCTCAACAGCAAGAGATAAATGCGTTAAAAGAAAGTAATAGCGAATTGCAGAATCAAATGCAAAGCTTTTTTAAACAATCAAAAACTGATTCGACACATTAAGGTTGAACGTAAAATCTATGGAATTTTGTAAAGTTTGATTATTTTAAATATGTCCGGAGTTCATATAATTAATGACATGATTCACAAAGCAAGTGCAATTTATTATGAATACGGACAATTGATACTACAGCAACTTCAAATAGAGATGTTCTATGCAGACGATTATTGCCTTGCTCAACAATACATGGATAGTCGGAATTATTGGAGGAGTTTTAAGCGGATTAATCGTCAATTACGTATCACGATACTATTTATCTAAAAAAGAAAATCGTGAGTCTTTACAAAAAATATTTTCTGTAAATCGAGAAGTTATCTATGCTATTCGTCCTAGCATTTCAGAAGGTGTTATTCCAAAATTAGAAACTATAGAAGCGTTAATTATCGCAACATCTCGGAAGTATTTATTGAATCGTGAAGATGTGTATGGGCCTAAAGAAATTATGCAAGAGCTTATTAAAGAAGTAATGGACAGCAGCTTTATTAACTCACACCAAAAAAAAGAATACTGCGATCAATTACTCACAATTCTTTTTACAAAATTTTCAGCTGAGATGATTGAAACTGAGAACAATACTTTTTTTCAAAAGCAAATCGCTCCTCAACATCAACGTGATCGAAATGCGAAAGCCTTTAGCATGCTGTTAGGACTTTATACAGGCTCGGCGTCTTCAATGTCTATGATTATGTTGAAAGACTCAAGCTTGGTACCAAAGCTATCTGAAACTTCCGAACGCATTCTGGTGTTTATGCCAGTGATGGTGGCAATAACTGTGGTGATTATGTTTGCTGTTATTCTACCAACAGTTAATAATTGGGTGAAATTTAAAAATATATTCGGAATAAATAAAAGTCGATTCGTAAAATAATTTGAAGAAAATTTTCTTACCATCTAAGAATTGGCCCTTAAAATTAATCCATCTTAGGAATAAAGTTGTTGAGAGTAGAAAAGGCAAATAATTAAAATCTGATTATTACGCCGATTCGAGTCAGTATTAATAAATATATTCAATCAGTGACCAACAGATACTGATTTAAAATTGAACTGGTCCTAGTGCTAGCCAAATTTTCCATAATAAATCAATTTTTTATTTTATTTGATGTACCTTATTAGGTGCCCTTCTTATTATGACTAAAATTAAACGAAGCAGGATCTTAGCTGCTGTTTTTTTTCGAAGCACAGCAAAAAATGAGCCTGTTAGATATTGGCTAAAAGCTTTAAGTAAACTAGATCATATTGTGATTGGTTAAGATATTAAGACGGTAGAAATGGATTAGCCTCTTGGAATGCCTTTATGTCGTTCACTGTCAGGCCGTGCAGGTTTGTGGGAAATTCGAAGTAATCTAGTCAAGGAAAGAATAGACAGAATATTCTTTTATACGGCTACTGAAAAAATGATTCTTCTTCACGGAATTATTAAAAAATCTCAAAAAACCCCTGAAAGCGATCTTGATTTAGCGATGAAAAGAAAAAAGGAGTACGAAGAATATGAAAAAAAATCAAAATTCTCATAAAGGTTCATCTTTCGATGACTTCTTAAAAGAAGAAGGTATTTATGAACAATGCGATACGACTGCGCTAAAAAGAATATTAGCTTGGAAGTTTGAAGAGGCGATAAAAAAAGAAAACCTTACAAAAAAATTAATGGCAGAAAAAATGGGTACTAGTCGATCACAGTTGGATCGATTACTTGATCCTAACAAAACAGGCGTTTCATTAGAGACAATGCAACGCGCGGCTTCTGTTATGGGACGCGAATTGCGGATTGATCTTATATAAAATTAAATGCGAATTCGCACAATCTAATAAGAGTGTGAATAAAGCAAAGACATTATTATTCTTAATATTTTACCGATACCTTTGAGCATCGGTCTTACAATTGATTTTAAATTTCAAAAGATCATTTATTTTCAGATGTAATTTTTCTACGTGTCCACCAACTCACACAGGTTAAACCTGCAAACAGCATGGCCCACGTCTCAGGCTCCGGCACGGGGCTTATCAAAGTAGGCTGGTATTCACCTACGGTGAACGCTTGAAATTCATACTTTGTAGGAGATGTCCAACTAATGGAAGTAACCGGCTCATCAAAAAAGATGGTTCCATTTCCCTCATAGCCAAACAGAGTATTGCCTTCCTGCCATAAGCTCGTATCAGTACCCCCGAAATATCCTCGTCCTTGATCCACAATTTCAAACGGTTGATCAAATTCAAAACGAGAAGCACTATCCCAATTAATATCTCCTAAACTCAGAATCGAAAGAAAAGTGGTAATGGGCCTTGAAAAAGTCAGTGTATTAGTAAATGAACCACTGCCATTTAATATAATGATATTGAGGGCAGGCGGACGAGTATCGGAAATCTCATTAACAAACGGCCCTGTAGGTCTAAAATAATCTTTAGTAAGACCTTGACTACTTGTTTGAGCGTAGAACACTTCTCCGGTGTACGTCACATCCGTCGTTTCAAAAGGCAGATTTTCATTTTGCCTGAAGTTTATTTTACCCGTTACTTTTCCGGGAATATATTTGGAATTATCCGATTTCTCAAAACTCTCCCATTGAACGTATGCGCTTGTAGCAAAAGTATTCATGCTAAAAGTGGTAAAAACTACGAGGGCAAGCATTTTTGGTAAGATTTTCATACGCAATATCCTTTGCAAAATATGAGAGGTGCTATCGATGATGAGATGCGTTTTTGGTATCTTGTTTTGAAGTCAAACAAGAGCTTGAATACTGTAAGCGGATTGCAGGTGTTAAAGCTACCAATTCTTTAATGAGAAATAGCAGGAAATAATTAGAAGACAAATATGTATTGACCGATACTCTGCAGTGTCGGACTTCTCTGAGACTTAATAATTCATGAGTGATTTTTTCAGAGCAGAACATTAAGAAATAAAATCAATATAATTTTTTGAAATATCAAGAAATTACACTTACTATGCGAATTCACCTATTAAATACAGTCCATCGGCTGAGAGCTTAAACTTTTAAATAGATCTTTCAAGGATGTTGCCTAATGTTTAAAAAGAAGTAATACTAGTATTACTCTTACTGAATGGAGATGTACATTATGCTTATTACTTCGAAGGGTCAAATTACGATTCCTAAAGAGTTTCGGGAAGCTTTAGGTTTACTGCCTCACACCGATGTAGAGTTTGAGCTGGTAGGGGATGAGCTGCGTGTTCGTAAAGCTCAAAAATCTATACGGGGTAAAAATTTATTAGCGACGATGAAAGGTAAAAGTACTGTATCCATGAGTACGGATGAAATCTTACAACTTACACGTCGAAAGTGAGAACCGTATGCCAGTACTGATAGATAGTAATATTTTATTAGATATTTTTACCGAAGATGCGCGATGGTTTGAATGGTCTTCGAATGCTCTATTAGAACATGCGGAAAAAGATTTACTTTATATTAATCCCATTATCTATTCCGAAATATCAGTAGGCTTTAAAAAAATTGAAGAACTCGAAACTGCTTTACCCGCTGATTATATTCAGCGAGACAATTTACCGTATGAAGCGGCTTTTTTAGCAGGAAAATGCTTTTTAAAATACCGCAAAGCAGGAGGTACGAAGAGCTCTCCTTTACCTGATTTTTATATTGGAGCCCATGCAGCAATAAAGGGCTGGAGTATTCTTACCCGAGATAAGGGTAGATACCGTTCTTATTTCCC
>JAZKFP010000295.1:0-9870 GCA_040386355.1 Pseudomonadota bacterium
TAAGTACATTTACTGCAACGGCAACATCATTAGCAGAAGTTGATAATTATTCTGTGCAAGTTGATAAAGTAGCGCGCGCTCAAAGTTTATCGAGTAGCAATTTTGCAAGTGTGGATAGCGTAATTGGAACCGGTACATTAACGTTGAGTTTTGGTACTACTACAACGGGTCCGTACGGATTTACAGCTAACGCAGAAAAACCTGCCAAAGTTATTACTGTAGATTCAAATAATAATACCCTTTCATCGATGCGCGATCATATTAATAATAATGATTACGGTGTTAAAGCTTCCATATTAAATGACGGTAGTGGTTTTAAATTAATTTTAAAAGCAGAAGATACCGGCGCAAAAAATAGTGTTCAGTTAGTCGTCACTGGAGATGCTGACGGTAATAATACAGACAATACAGCCGGTCTATCACGTCTTGCTTTTAATAGTGCAGCTCAAAATATTACTCAAAATACCGCAGCGCAAGATGCTCAACTAAAAATTGATGGCTTAGATATAACTTCAGAATCCAATACCATTAGCAACGCAATTAATGGTGTAACTCTTGATTTATTAAAAGCCGATGTGGGTGTAAGTAAATCGCTCAATGTTAGTCGTAATACTGACGGAATAAAGGAAGAAATTAAAGGATTCGTTGACAGTTACAACAGCTTGGCAACCTATGTTTCAGAAATTACTTCATATAATTCTGAATCCGGCGAAGCTGCATTATTATTAGGTGACAGCACTATTCGAAATTTATTTAGCCAAATGCGTAATGCATTATTTGGCCAAGTCAGTGGTACAGGAAATACGGATATTAAAGCCCTTGCGGATTTAGGCGTATTAAGTTCACAACGTGATGGTTCACTCACATTGGATGAGACAAAGCTTGATGCAGCAATTGCTCGCAGTGCTCCAGAATTAAATGGCTTATTTTCTCAAGCTGGTACTGCAACTGATCCCGATATTCAATTTGTGTCTTCTACTTCCAAAACTGAACCCGGTTCGTATGCAATAAAAATTACTCAAACCGCTACCAAAGGATTTTTAAATACAGCTGGCGTGTTACCAAATTTTGGCGGCGGCGGAACCGTTACCATAGATGCTAATAATGATACTTTTAAAATTCGTATCGATGGTACCGCATCAAAATCATTAAATTTAACTCAGGGCGTTTACGCATCGGGCGAAGCATTGGCCGTTGAAATTCAAGCGCGCATTAATGAAGACACTAATTTAAGTGCGCAAAGTAAAACTGTTTCCGTTGCCTACAATAGCACTAGTAACCGATTTGATTTTACTTCCAATGTTTATGGAGTTAATTCTGCAGTCGCAATTATGGAAGTCGATACAAATTCGGCCGCACAACTTGGGTTTTCTGTAGCCGCTGGTACTCAAGGGATCGATGTTGCCGGTAGTATTGACGGTATTGAAGCTGCAGGCTCTGGACAATTTTTAGTCGGTACATCCGGTAAAACACTTGGCCTTAAAATTGGTATTTTAGGTGGAGCGTTTTCAGTTGGCGGCGAAGCACGCGGCACCATTACTTTTTCAAGAGGTATTGCCGACAAAGTAGATCGTTTAATTGACGGTTTTCTTGAAGCTAAAGGAACATTGGATAGTAAAACTACAGGTCTAACAGCCAGTTTAACCTCAATAGAAACCTCCAGAGCCAATCTTACTAATTCAACCGCCAAACTTGAAGCTCGATTATTAGCTCAATTTTCTGCAATGGATGCGATTGTAGGACGGCTTAACAGCGTCGGTTCATTCCTAGAATCGGCACTTGGCGGACTTCCTGGAGCAAAAGAGTCGTAATACCCTTAATTTATTATTTATTTTTAACAATCAATTCAATACTTATATTAATGCATAGATTTTATATTCTACAGCGGGCGAAAGATGTTTCGCCCCTACATAATTCGTTCAACGTAAAGGGACATGCATAGGACGGGCTACTAATAAATTCTTCTAAACCCAAACATAATTCAAATATCAACATGTAATCGTTAGCGTGTAGGGGCGAATCATCATTCGCCCGCTTTTCCAACAGTTGAACATTACTCCTAAACATATTTTGATATCAGAAATATTCAAATAATAAAGTTAATGAGTTACTAAAAAAACATTCCGATCTAATTTTGATTTGTTAAAAGTATCGATTGATCATATTTTAAAATTGGCTAACCTTTTAAGGAAAGGTTTTATTTTAGCCATTTGGTTAAAACATAGTATTAATAAAACCGTAGTATCAGTTTAAGCGCATTGGAAGTTATGCCATGGATTCGGAAGTACAGCGAAAAGCGCAGGACGTTGAAAATAGCACCAAATTAATGGAAGCCACCTTTGCGACTAATTTATTAGCGTTTAAAGAATATGTTCCAGAAATTTATGAGTATTTTAAAAATTATCAAAATAAAGAAGTGCTGTTAGGTTTTGATGACAATAACCACCCTAATCTTTTTAGCAATAATCATTGGGCATATCCCAAAAATCCTCGTGAAGAATCTATAAAACAAGTTGATTTGTATTCAACACAACCATTTCGTTTTCTGTATCGTCCAAAAATTTCTCCAGAAGAACAAAAAAATGCTTATTTTTGCCATACCTATCGTATTGCAGAAATGTGTCGTCTTTCTGAAGAAATGCCTAATAATAAAAAAGTTTTAATACCAGATCAAATTCCAATGATGGCCGTTATTGGTAGTGGACTTGGTTATCATATAACTGACTTAACCGAACGATTTAACATTAGAAATCTTTTTATATACGAACCATACCCAGATGTTTTTTATGCATCAATGTTCACCACAAACTACTACCCTATTTTAAAAAAACAATCTGAAGATTTTAAAACAATTACGATGATTATTGGTTGTGATTGGAGTGTATTTATCAACTCACTTGCACATGATATTAAAAATAAAACTCGTGCATTGTCCGCACAAATTTATGTGTTCCGACATTATTTCAGTGAAAAAACCGATGAAGCTTTACAAAAAACCTATGATCTTATTCATCGTGTGTACCAAGGAATGGGCTTTGCAGAAGATGAATTAATTAGTATTAGTCACACCTTGTTAAATTTAAAAACAGCCGAATGCACTTTAAAACCAGCACGAATAGCCAAGCCTTTACCAGAAGGTGCCACCGCAATTATTGTTGGTAGCGGACCTTCAGTAGATCAAGCAATAGAATTTATTAAAGAAAATAAAGATCGAGTAGTTATTTTCTCTTGTTCATCTTCACTCAATATTTTACACAAAAATGGGATTAAACCTGATTTTCATGTGGAAATTGAACGCGGTCAAAATGTTCCGACTTGGCTTAATGGAATAAATGATCCAGATTATTTAAAGCAAATTGATTTTATTTGTTTAAATTCAACCCATCCGGAAAATCCAGGTAAATTTAAAAAAGCAATTTACGGTTTTAAATCAAATGATACAGCGGCTGTTATTTCTGAATCCATACTATCAAAAGATCAAATTGAAATACTATCTGAATGTAATCCTACCGCAGGTAATGGTGCATTAGCCGCTGCAGCACAGATCGGATTTAAAAATATCTATTTATTTGGAATAGACTTTGGTCAAAAAGATATTGAGGGTAATCATCACTCAAAAGATACTTTGTATTACACCAATGAAAAGCTTAAACAAACATTGGATGTAAAAGACTATATGAAAACGCCAGGCAATTTTGCTGATGAAGTGTATACCACACAAGCCTGGGATATGGGTCGGTTTGCAATGGAAGTATTACTTGACCGAATGAAAGATATTAAATGTTTTAACTGTTCCGATGGGATTAAGATTAGACTTGCTACTCCTACACCCATAGATACTATTCATTTAAACCCTACAAAAATGAGCAAAGATAAATTATTGCAATTTATTCATGCTAATAGATTCCATGCCTTTCCAAAAGTTGTTGCACAAGAATTTGAAAGTGAATGGATGAAATCGTTTATGTTCATTGAAACGATTATTTCTCACTTTAAAGGTTATTTAAAACCACAAAAAAAATTAGAATACTTAATGGATATTATTGAACTACAAACTGACTTTTTTATGGAAAATAAAAAACATAATGAAGCAGTTTATAGTTTTCTATATGGAACTTTAAATCACTTGCAAATTGCAACGCTAAGTTATTTAAGTGAATTGCCTGAGGGTGATTTAATGGAAGAATATATGGAAAAATTCTTCGTTATTTGGCGCAAACATATTGACGAATGCCTGATGATTGCTCGAGATCATATATACGATCCAACTGGATCCTTCAGCATCAAGCCTTATATTGAAAGGGATATCAAAAATGTTTGATCAAAAATCCATTTTAATTACAGGCGGCACTGGATCTTTTGGTCAAGAATTTGTTAGCCGTCTTTTAAGTCAGTACAAACCAAAACGTATCGTTATTTATTCACGGGATGAATTAAAACAATGGGAAATGTCGGAGCGATTTAAATCAGATATTTTACGTTTTTTTATTGGTGACGTACGTGATTGCGATCGATTAAAAATGGCTTTAGAAAACGTAGATTATGTGGTGCATGCTGCTGCTTTAAAGCAAGTTCCTGCTGCGGAATACAACCCGATGGAATGTATTAAAACCAATATTATGGGCGCTAACAATGTTATTACCGCCTGTTTAGATCAACACGTTAAAAAAATTGTTGCACTTTCTACCGATAAAGCAGCCAGCCCTATTAATTTATACGGCGCATCTAAACTTGCTTCCGATAAATTATTTATCGCTGCAAATAATTTAGCAGGCAACAAACCCATTCAATTTTCTGTAGTGCGCTATGGCAACGTTGCGGGTTCACGCGGATCAGTTTTGCCTTACTTCTCAAAAATCATTAAAGAAGGTTCCGATCATTTACCTATTACGCATACTGAAATGACACGCTTTTGGATAACCCTAACTGAAGGGGTAGAATTTGTTATTCAATCGTTTTATCGCATGCAAGGTGGGGAAATTTTTGTTCCTAAATTACCTTCCGTAAAAATGACAGAAGTTGCTACCGCAATGGCACCTGAACTTCCCATTGTAGAAGTAGGAATTCGTCCCGGTGAAAAATTACACGAAATTATGTGTCCACGCGATTCGGCACATCATACGATTGAATTTGATGATCATTATGTAATTACTCCCACTATTAAAGTCAGTCGAGATTCCGATTATAAAAAAAATACGCTAGGCGAAATTGGGCACGATGTAGGAATTGGTTTTGAATATGAATCTGGTACAAATCCAGATTTTTTAGAAGTAAGCGAAATTAGAACCTTTGTTCAAAAAGCTTTTCCAGAACTTGGAATTAATAGTTTGCATACTATCAAACCATCGAACACCAGTCCTTGGATGCATTAATTCATGAAGTCACTTGTCATTATTCAAGCACGAATGAGCTCTACGCGTTTTCCGGGTAAAGTTTTAAAGGAAATTGCTGGTAAACCCATGCTGTGGTGGCAAGTCTCACGCATTAAAACCTGTAAAAAGGTTGATCATATTGTGGTCGCAACCAGCACTGATGCGAGTGACGACGTAATCTACGACTGGTGTGTTCAACAGAAAATTGATGTTAGACGTGGCTCATTACATGATGTACTTGATCGATATTATCAAGTTGCTAAGGAATTTAAGCCCTTAACCATTATTCGACTGACTGCAGACTGTCCTTTTAGCGATCCAACTATTATTGACGATATGATCGATCTCCACGACAGTTCAAAGGCTGATTACACCTCTAATATTTTTCCACCCACTTTTGTGCATGGCTTAGACGCTGAGATCGTTTCGTTTAACGCGTTGGAAGCTGCATGGCGAGAATCTACAGAAGCTGAAGATCGAGAACACGTATTGCCGTTTGTTTATAAAAATAAGAAACGTTTTCACGCATCTAATTTTCAACAAGCAATTAATCAAAGTAAAATTCGATTAACTGTGGACTATCCCGAAGACTTTGATTTGATCAAAAAAGTAATGCTGTGTTTGAATCCAAAAACACCTTTATTTTCTATCGATGATATTTGTCGAATTTTGGATAAAAATCCAGATATGGCTCAAATTAACGCACATCGAAAGAGTCGCTAAAATCTTTAATAAGTAACACATTTAATTGATAAAGGGTTTAATTGCATTAACATATTCTTGTTTGGCCTGCTCTTGAGAAGTACCTTTCAACTTTTCCCACGCATCGAACTTTGCCCGACCTACTACGTTTATAAAGCTGGGCTGCTTACCTTTAACGTCTCCTTCAGTTGCCTGTTTGTAGAGTGCGTAAAAGCGTAATTTTTCAGCGTTTGATAAATTGACAGAGGAATTTGAACCAGTTACAAACTCAACTGCGGCAGAAAAGTCTTCCTGTATGGACATTACTATTTCCTTAAATGATATACCTGTTAACAAAACGCCCGATAATCTAAAAGATTTCGGGCGTCTCTAGTGAGTTTAAGGACTCACTTACTTTCAGTTTTACAAGGACTTTTTATCACATACCTTTAAAAAGACCTGTACAAGCTTCTTGTAGACCAACGGAGTAAACGATGAACATAAGAATGGAGGCTTTAATCATCATAAGATTTATCCTTATTTTTGTGATTATGGTTATAGTAATTGGTAAAACAACCTGCTTCTCTATTTCGTAATCCGTAGTAATAAGGATTATTTTTACATCAGAGCAATCTAGAAGGAAACAAGAAAGCAGGTGATATAACCTTGCCCTTTGACAGCAAAAATGTCAACCTTTGATTCTGAAAAAATTGTTGAAACACCTTTTATTATTTTAAGAGCTTTACTAATCCGATCATTTTCGAAATTGGTTACGGTACTTAGACCACTTTCGAACTTCATTTTTAAAGTTTTGAAGTCCCATGTTGATTTGCTCCGGTGTCAGCGGTTGATATTGAAGCTTCATATACAATGTGGTTAATTGATGCGCAGAACGCTTTTGCATGTCAGTTAAAGAATGAGAATTGGCAACACGATTATAAAAAACTAAAGGAGTTTCATTGGCAAAGCGGCCTGTTTGCGGAGACACCATCTGAACCCACCTTAAATACCATCGATCAATAGGATTTAAATTTTCACGACGTTTGAAAAATAAAAATGCCGAGAAAATCACCAGCAAGGTAGTAATCAATACGGCCATACTGCTGACCATTATCCATAAACTTGAATTACCAAACAGATTTTCAAAAATTTTAATTTGGATCGATCTGTCAAACTGGACAACATATCGGTACCAGGTGTAATTTGCATAATCAAACCAAAATCGTAGTTGATTCAATGCTTGGCTGCGTTGCCAAACCTCACCTTCAAATGTATTTTCACTGACGCGTTTATCTTGACTTAACATGTGACGAAAGCCGTGCTGAACACGCTCTGGAGCAATCCAGGCAGTTGGGTCAACTCGAATCCAACCTTCATTAGGTAACCAATATTCAACCCATGCATGGGCATCATATTGATGAATCATTAAATAGCGCCCTACCGCATTGAGTTCTCCTCCTTGATAGCCCCCAACCATCCGAGTGGGTACCCCAATCGATCGCATTAACACCACAAAAGCACTTGCGTAATGTGCACAAAATCCCTTTTGTTTTTCGAAAAGAAAATCATCAATACTGTCACGTCCGAATTTCCCTGGCTCCAAGGTATAGAAAAAAGGATTTTTTAAAAAAAAGTCTTGTACTATATTTACAAAAATCTCAACATCCTCTCCTGATTTTTGAAAGGTGTTTTTTGCCCATTGAATTGTTTTAGGATTATAACCACGCGGTAAAATAATATTTTTTTCATGTAAAAAAACGGGAAGTTGTGGATCAAGTTTTACCTCTTCCGCTGAACTTAATTCATAACGAAAATTCTTTATAATGGGGCGATTAGATTGCCATGTGTGATCCGGTTTCCACCGTGAATCATTAATAGAATCGGTCGCAATTTCCATAGAAAACAACCAGAGTCTATCTGAAGGCTCCATTAAAATTTCATAATTGTATTGCTTAGCATTTTTTTTAAAATCGGCTGAAAAATGATAATTAGGTTGCCAGTTTAAGTTTTGATTTATATTATTTTGAGAAAATTCCGAACGCCAAGTTTTGCCATCAAAATCGGAGTACACAATTCCGCGCCAATACAATTCTTTAAAATCTGGTTCTTTACCAAAAAATTTCACTCTAAATACTAAATCCGATGAGCCTCCCAATTTGGCAACATCGCCCGGACTCATTTCATCGCTTAAACCAACTCGTGGAACATTTTTTTCCACTGCTAAAGACCATAAGGGAGCAAAGCGTGGAAACATCAAAAATAAAATAATTGCTATAGGCACGGTTTGCAAAAATAAAATAGATGCGGTTTTAGTGGTTGTTAAATAATCTTGATGTTGAGCGGATCGATGCAAGGAAACAAAAGCACAGGTGTTTATAAAAAAAACAAAAAGTTGGTAACCTGCCAAAAATAAAGAACTATTAAAAAAGAATTCAGCTGCTAATAAAAAATACCCCATTACTACAACAACATGAGCATCTTTTAATTTATGCATTTCTAACAATTTAAGAATGTATGTTAAAACCAACATCGCTACAGTAATATTAAGATTAAAGGTAATTCCATACTCTGCAATTAATCCCGACACCACAGCAGCAATCAAAATAAAACGAATAGATTTTTTAGGATAATTTGCTCGACCTTGATAAATTAAAAATCGCCACAATCCACACAGAAAAGCTAACAATATTGCCCAGACTGGAATATGAGGTAAATGAGGAATAATACATAAAACTTGGGCAGACAAAATCCAAATTAAACTATTTCTTGGAATTTGATATTCTTCAGCGTTCATAGGCGGCCAACGCTTTTAGACAGCGTGAACGTTGAACTAAACCACGATCTGGTTGAATTGTCATGCCAGGTAGTGACAAACCAAACAAGATATCTTTAGCTGCCAACTGCAGCACCCAATAACATAAATGCGATAATTTTAATTCCTCATTTGAGGTTACAACTTTGTCCCAACCAAGCCAAATAATATCTTGTTCCGATGACGAAAAAATTTTAGTTGTTAAAGGCAATCCTCTCGATAAAACTTTCCAGTACACATGTGACATAGAATCACCTGGTATATAATTTCGTAACCCCTCGTATTCGTCGACACCAACAACTGATTTTGCGTAAATATTTTGAATTTCAATTGTGCTAGGCAATGGACCTGCAATAGGTTTGGGAAACACCCAACTCTCTTGCATTAAATCAATCCAAGACCATGCACGGATAATTCCTAATGGGTAAATAGTTTCAACCTTAATTCTTCCAGGCTTTAACCGTCCTCGACGAGCTGCCAAAATAAAAATCTCAACAACTCCTTGTTGATCTTGAATTAACGAGATTTTAGAAGGCGGTGAATTTTTAAAACATAAGTGAATTTCTTCAATGGAACGCGTTATTGGTTTTTGTATGTTAATGCGAAATAACGCTTGCTCACCCAGAAAACAATGTTCAGCTTGACCCGCTTTCAGTGTGATTTCTGATAGATTTCGATACGTGTGTAAAATCGAAACTAGAAAAATAGAAACTAATAAAAAAGTGAGCGCTAGCATTAATTCATTGCCGTAATTCACACCACCAATAAAAATTGCTGTCAGGCTTGCTAAATAAATCCAACCATATCGAGACGGAAAAATAAAAATATGTCGATAACTTAAAGTGCATTCAGCTGAAGCAGGACATCGGCGCTGTAACCATGCTTGCCAAAATTTTTGCACCATTAAAGACGGCATATAATAATTAACCTTTGCCACTATAGAATATAATTTATTTCCAAATTCTCTATTCCCCGTCGTCATTCCCGCGAAGGCGGGAATCCAGG
>JAZKFP010000296.1:0-1776 GCA_040386355.1 Pseudomonadota bacterium
AACGCAAATGTCTTCTTCTTTTAACCAATAAACAGTATTGCCAACTGCTTTATCGTCAGCAGACAATTGCTCAAAATTAGAAGGATTCATAAAATGCCAAAATTGTCCATCTGAATAGAGGTATTGCATTTCACGGTCGACAACATCAGCAGCTTCTAACGATTCACCTGATTTAAAAGTACGTTCCCATGTGCGGCCGGTTTTTAAATTTTTAAGACGAACCCGATTAAAAGCTTGTCCTTTACCCGGTTTAACGAATTCATTTTCAACGATACTACAAGGATCACCATCGAGTAGTACTTTAAGTCCAGATCGAAATTCATTGGTAGAAAACATTGCCATTGAAAAACCTGCTATGAATCGTTGAGGGCTGTTGAGATAAAGCACATATGTTGTATTAAACAGCGCGAGTCTACGAGAGTCATTATTGCAAAACAACTAAGGACCATACATTTATTATGAGAAAAACCTCACTTTTGGAAGATCAATATCAAACGTTTTATCAAAAACACCATCGAATTCAAGTGATGGGTGTTGACGTCGTTTATTTGGACACGGGAACGTGTCAGCCTTGGCAAGAAGACGACGCACGTCGACCTATTGTGATTGCATTACATGGTTTTGCAACCTGTGGTTACATGTACCGTCATTGGATTCAAAAACTATCTCAATCAGCGCGAATTATGGTGCCGGATATTCCACCCTATGGAGAATCTGGAAAAGTACTATCTTGGAAACCAAGCTATCCAAATTATGCACAATGGTTAGATGCTTTTATTGATTTAGTTGTTCCTGCAAACAGACAATTTTATTTTGTAGCGCAAGATTGGTCAGTGCCACTTGCTGTCTCTTGGGCAGCTCGTCATCCCCAACGTTTAAAAGGTTTATTATTATTTTCACCATTTTTACATCCAGAAAGATCCTTTTTATTACCTGGTTTTTTTGCCAGCTCTGTACCGTTTTTAGGAAGTTTTGCTCTAGAAACCCTTTTTAACAGACCCGATATCATTGAACGCATTTTTGATATTTGTACTAAACGCAATTTAGACGCGACGGCTCAACATATTTACATGATGCCTTTTAACAGCAAAGAAGGTCGTAAAACAATTGCACATCATGCGTCATTATTAATTCGTCATCCGATGTTCTGGATTAAGCTTTGGCGTAGATTAGGCCATCTTGACATGCCGGTTTCACTTATTTTTGGAGCGGAACGAGATTTCATGTTGCCAAAAGATGTCCCAAAATTAGCTAAACAATTTCATAACGTCTCGTATCGATCTCTACCGGGCGTTGGATTTCTTCCAGTTGAAGAAGCAGCTGATGCGTGTATATCAGAAATGTTGTCGATGATTGCGTTGGAGAAAATTGGATGACAGATGAAGTAATAACTGCCTCATCTGCACAAAAATTAATTTTTCCAAAATCGAATTGGAAAATTGAATGGCAAAATGCGATAACTGATATTAGAGAGCTATGGCGGCTATTGCAATTGCCGATGCAGGAATTAATTACTTACGATATTCCGCATCAATTTAAATTAAAAATTCCACATTCATATATTCAACGGATGCAAGTTGGTAATTTAGCAGACCCATTATTGCGCCAAGTATTAATTGCGCCCGAGGAATTGTTGCAAGTATCGGGTTATATCCAAGATCCATTGCATGAAAAAGAGGTTACTCTAGAGAAAGGTTTATTAAAAAAGTACGCCAAGCGATTGCTTGTTATTACAAGCGGTGCGTGTCCCGTTCATTGTCGATATTGTTTTAGACG